>NZ_JBXAYD010000004.1:0-184787 GCF_056782075.1 Dellaglioa sp. CoH-56-MRSF-12 | reverse complement strand
AATACTGGGATAAAGCCATTTAGAAACATATTAAATTTTATATTATTTCATCCGTCAACTTGACAGGGCCTAGTACATTGTTGAAACTTTTTTTCATTATTTAATGTATCGAACTGCGGTACCATATGCGGCAACTGATTGCATATCTTGACCAATTGAACCGGAATCAAAACGCATCATAACAACTGCATCAGCACCCATGCTTACTGCATTGTCGCGTAAACGATCAATAGCAGTATCTCTTGATTCAGCCATCATTTCTGTGTAGGCCTTAATTTCGCCACCGACAATATTTTTAAGACTGGCACCAATGTTTTTGATAACATTTTTAGATTGTGTTGTAAGGCCAAAAACTTCCCCAATTACTTCATATTCTCTACCCGGAATACTTTCCGTTGTAACGACTAGAATTTTATCTGACATCTATAAAACCTCCCTTTATTAGTATCTTCATAGTAACATAGTTACTTTATAAGAGACTGCAGATTTGAACTGATTATTTTGTCTCTTGGAGGACTTTAATTGTTTTAACTTTAACATTAGTTGTAGGTTTATCACTTGAATTAACTGCAACTGCGGCAATTTTATCAACAACATCCATCCCTTTGATAACTTGACCAAAGACAGTATAAGTACCATCAAGTGAAGGTGTGCCACCATTTTTGTATGCATCAATAATTTTTGACGGTGTGCCATCTTTAATATCAGCACTGGTACTTACATCTTGGTTATTTTGAACAATGTAGAATTGACTACCAATTGAATCAGGTTCTGACGTTTGTGCCATCGCTAAAGCACCACGGATGTGGTAAAGGTTACTTGAAATTTCAGCACCGAATGTATGACCATAAATACTTTCGCCACCAGTACCATCCCCTTTAGGATCGCCACCTTGAATCATAAATTCGTTAATAACACGATGGAAGAGGGTATTATTATAGTACCCTTTTTTACTATGAGTAATAAAATTCTTCACAGCTTTTGGTGCATATTCCGGGAATAATTTGATTTTGATATTTCCCTTTGTTGTCTGAATATCTACGACAGCTTCTTTTTTTGTTACTTTTGAACTAAGTTGTGGTAGTTCAACGTTTGACGCTACACTTGATGAAGAAGTAGTAGTTTCCGTATCATTTGTTGTTTCTGCATTTTGATGGTAGAAGAAGAACCCAATTCCCCCAAGAATAATGATAATAATTACTGCAATTAAACCAATCATTTTTTTGTTTTTCATATTAACCCCAAACTTTCTTTATTTAATTACTCTAGTTTAACGTACGAGGTAGAAGTTATACAAGTCTTAACTTAAACATCCAGTTTAGCGCTTGTATATAGTCATTATGATTGTTATATTTAACATATATAAATGGGGATGACTCACGGTTAAATGAGGATTTAATACTTATATGAACGTTATCAATTGTGAACGATATAAAAATTTACATAGTTAGAGGATTACAATACAATTATCGAAATGGATTAGTCAGATTTTGTATTGTTAAGAAAAGTAGTAGGGGGTTACGTTTTGTTAGTTGGTAATAAATTGGGAAATTTAGATTTATACATAGAAAAAATAATAAATAATGTCATGGCAAGAGATGTGACTCGTGTCACAGAATCGGGGATGGCATAATGGTAAAACAAAATAAGAAAGATAAAGAAAGATGGCGTCATCGGCATCCGTGGATTTTTAGAGTTATTGCAATATTTGGTGTTTTATTTTTATTAGGAGTTACGACGATAAGTATTTATATTGCGACAGTTATTAAGTCCGTGCCAACAGTTACAAGTCAGGAATTAATATCTGATGCCAGTTCAAATATGTATGATAAAGATGGCCAGTTAATTTGGTCTTCAGCGCTGAATAAACGAGTTTATGTTAAGTCAAAAGACATTCCTGAAACATATAGTAATCTGTTATTAGCAACAGAAGATCAAACATTTTACAAAGACGCGGGATTTTCGCCCTCCGGCTTATTTAATGCGGGACTTTCTTCCATTAAATCAGCTGTAGGTAAAGGGTCAGCTCGAGGTGGATCAAGTATTGAGCAACAGTTAATTAAATTAACTGTTTTTTCAACGAGTAATAAAGATCGGACTGTAGACCGGAAAATAAAAGAATTTTTCTTAGCGCAACAGTTATACCATAATTATAGTAAGAAACAGATTTTAGAGTTTTATGTTAATAAAATGAGTCTAGGCGAAGGATCATATGGGGCACAGACCATTTCAGAAACGTATTTTGGTAAAACTTTAAAACAATTGAGTATTAGTCAACAGGCAATTATAGCTGGATTGGGCCAAGCCCCTTCTACCTATAATTTATATTCAAACCCTAAAGCCGTTCAAACACGCCGAAATATAATATTAAAAACAGGGCTTGAGAATAAGGTAATTACAAAGAAACAATATAAAATTGCTGTCGCAGAATCAGTGACAAAAGATTTACAGAAACGCCATTGGATGGAAAATTCTGTTACAAAAAAAATTCTTGAAAATAATGCTTATGTTACTTCTGCCTTAGAACAAGTTAGCGATAAAGGGTACGATTTAGCTAAAACTCCATTACAAATTACAACAGCGCTTGATTCAAAGCAAAATGCGACTGTTAAAAAATTAGCTGATAATAAAAAATATTATCAAAATTCAGCAGAACAATCTGCAATTACAATTACAGATCCTAAAACGGGGAATATTGTTGCTCAATATGGTGGACGTCATCAAAAAACTGCCTTCAGTTATAATCGGGCAATTTCTACGCAGCGTTCGTCAGGATCAGGAATTAAGCCACTATTAGATTATGGCCCTGCTATTGAATACTTTGGGTGGGCAACCACACATGCCTTAGATGGCACTTCATATACTTATCCGGGAACTAATCTTGTTGCTCAGAATTTTGATAAAGTGAGTTATAAATCAATAACGATGCAAAACGCATTACGAGTTTCGGCTAATACACCAGCAATTAGAACGTTAAATACTGTTGGGAGTGCGAAGGCTAGCCAATTTTTAGCACAAGTAGGGATGGCTCAAAATAATGCACCTGCGGGGTCGCAGGCTATTGGACTCGATGTTTCTACCGAACAAATGGCGACAGCATATGGCACCGTTTCAAATGGCGGAACCTATCATGCGGCTCGTTACGTCACAAGTCTAAAATTTTCAGATAATAGTGTTAAAAAATATGAGGTAAATAGTAAACGTGCTATGAAGGCCTCAACAGCATTTATGCTAACGTCAATGATGGAAGGCGTACCTAATGCCGGTGGGACAGCGCCTTCTGCAAGAATTGATAATGTTCATCAGGCAATGAAGACAGGGACCGTCGGTTATTCTGCTTCATCGGGATTTCCAGCGAATGCAAATATGGATGTCTGGATGAATGGGTTCACTAAATCAACTTCTATTTCGATGTGGTTAGGGTATGATGAACCAATGAAAAAAGGACATTATATTACTGATGCTGCATCTGCAATGACAAATGTTAATTTATATCGTGACCTAATGGTACATTTTTCAAAAGAAAAGAATGCTGATAATAGTGAGTGGACAAAACCATCAACTGTTATACAATTGTCAGGAACTGGTCTTGCAGCTCAATATGAACCTAACGATAAAGTAGTAACGTTAGGCGTTAAAGAGCCAGAAAAAATTGATGTAAAAAAAGCTAAAATATATAAAACGTATTTGTCTAAAAAGATTGCTGAGGACACGTTAAAAATAAAATTAGAGGATCCTTCATATCACAAGAAACCTGAAGCATATAAAATTGGTTCATGGGAGCAGTCAACTCAGAAAAAATTAAATAATGTTCAGAAAAAATTAGACAAGGCTAATGATGGCATTAAGGCGGCTAAAGAGACGTTAGAGGGTGAATAAAAATGGAACCGAGATCAAGAGGGACAAAGCAAACAGGAAAAAAAACTGTTAACCGAGAAAATAAAGCAGATTTTAAACCAGAACAAGCTAGTCATAAATCGATACGACAATTTTTAAAGTGGGCGTATCGTATTTTGTTGTTTATTGCGGTTAGCTTGAGTATTTGGAGCGTCTATACGGTTATCAATCGGTATCAAATTAGTCTTGATTGGTCCAAAAATGATAATTCAAAATTAACAATGGCAAATCAAACGCCAGACTCACTCTACGACTCTAATGTTAAGTCTAAAGAAGCAAAACAAAAGTTTAATGAAATTTATGCAGATAGTTACAACATTAAAACAGAGGAGTTAACGACTAAAGCAACTTCAAGTGAAATGAAAAAATTAGATGATACATTATCAAATATTTCTAAGAATTCACGTGCTGATTACCAGACAAAATATGATAATTTATTAAAAAAAGTGAAAGTGAATTCATTATACCAAGATGTATTTGTTAAGGATGATGAACAAACAGTTAAAGTAAATGTGACCCCTGGAACGATTCAAAAATTGAATAATGAACAATTTGGGTACATTAATCAGTTATTGATTAATTCTTCAAATAAAGATCAATTTGCCAATCGAATTTATACACTACAAAAAAATTTGGCAAAAGATGCAATAGCAATAAACGGTGTAATGTCCATTGCCATGAAGACAGCCACGTATGACCCTTTGTCAGGTAATGTAGAAATCTTGAAAAAAAGTACAAGTCAGCAAATAGATGACTATACGAATGCTGTCAGTAAATTACACTATTCATGGAATAATCTTGCCTTTTTAAATCAAATTGAAGAAGTGATAGCTAAAGATTTAGCCACACAGACAGAGCAGTATCAGGTATTTGATGATTATAAAAAAGATCTTTCAGATAAGAAACAAGCCGATAAAAAGTTGGTTTCACTTGAAGAAACTTTATCTCATGCATTAAAAAAACAGGCTGAAGATAAGAAACAAGCTGAAATTTATATAAAAGTTCCTAAATTTGGATCTCAATCGGAAGCGCAAAAGTGGGCCAACAAAAACCATATAGAAATTGTATTTGTACAGAAATGGTCTGGGAAAAACATGATATTATCGGAGCCGAGTGAAGGAAACTTACTTAAGCGAACAGATAAATTAAAGGTAATTATCCAACACCAAAGTTATAAGGGAACTTCAGCAAATAAAATTTACTCGGGAGCAAGTAAAAAGTCATCCAGCGCATCAAGCCAGGAGGCAAAGGCAAGTTCTGTAGAAGAATCAAGTTCAACGGATGAAACAAGCTCTAGTTTAGAAGCCGACGCGTCATCAGATACAGCCGTAAGCAGTTCAGAATCAAGTGCTATTAGTAGTAGTACAAGCCAGGTAAGCAGTTCATCAGCTACTAAAATACAGTAAAAGTAGTTACAATACATTAAAATTGATGGTATTAAAATATATTACGAAAAAAAACTAAAAATATTCATATTATTTAGTTATACTAATGGAATATAAGACCGCTCAAAGTAGCAGATAAGATTATGATTTTCATTAAATTGGAAATGAAAGAGGAATAATATGAAATTATTGATGGTAGAGGATAATAAGGCAGTTTCTGAAATGATGTCGATGTTTTTTCAAAAAGAAAAATGGGACGTTCAGTACGCTTATGATGGTAATGATGCTGTTGCTATGTTTAATGAAGATCCGGATAGTTGGGATATGATTACGCTTGATTTGAATTTGCCTGGTATGGATGGCATGCAAGTCAGTTCTACGATTCGAAAAGTTTCAGCTAATGTCCCCATTATTATTTTAACGGCACGCGATACCGAAAGTGATCAAGTTCTTGGATTAGAAATGGGCGCAGATGATTATGTAACAAAGCCTTTTAGCCCAATAACATTGATTGCTAGAATTAAGGCCCTTCACCGCCGGGCAGAAAAACCAAGTGTTGGAACTGACGATGAAACAGAAAATGAAAGTACTAGTTTTGATATTGTCACAACTCACTTTAAATTAAGTACAGCTCGTCGAGAAGCATACTTACAAGACGTTTTAATTCATGATTTAACACCAAAAGAATTTGATTTGTTGAAAACGTTGGCCAATAAACCAAAACAAGTCTTTTCAAGAGAAAAACTATTGGAATTAGTTTGGGATTATGAATTTTTTGGTGATGAACGAACAGTTGATGCACATATTAAAAAATTACGTCAAAAAATTGAAAAAGTGGGTCCACAAGTTATTCAAACGGTGTGGGGTGTCGGTTATAAATTTGATGACTCAGGAGCTGGTTACTAATGAAGCTACTTTATCAGCAAATGTTAGCATTCTTCGCGGTTATTATTACATTGGTCATTGTATTTGGCGCTTTATTTTTAAATTTCACGAGTGATATGGTCTATAAAAATACATGGACACAATTGGAAGGTTACTCGGATAGTTTAATGTCAGAATCAATGGTTTTAAAAACAACCGATTCAAAAACGCAATTTAATTTAAACTTAAATAATTTAAGAAATGCAGAATTAATTTTAAAAACGCAAAATGTTCGATTTACTATTTATACTAAAAAATCTAAAATTATCTATCCTGATAATGCGGTACAGGACAATATTACAAGTGAGCAGTGGAAAAAATTGGAAAATGGTGAAGTTGTTCACCGTACACCGCATATTAATAGACAATTAAAAACAGATATGAAAGCAATTAATATGACCGATATTTTGAAACCTTATTTTTATAATGGTAAATTATATGCGGTTATATCGGTTGGAGCCAATGTTTCTAATATTCAATCCAATATGAGTCAAATGACTCAGAATTTGGTTATTGCGTTTATTGTCTCTGTTATCGCTGGAATTATTTTGAGTTATCTTTTAGCGAGATACTCTGTTTCTAGAATTAATCGATTGAGACGTGCAACTCGAATGGTTGCTGATGGTAATTTTGATGTGCATATCGAAAGTAGACATCGAGATGAAATAGATGATTTGGCACAAGATTTTGATGGCATGGTTTCTTCATTGAAAGAATCAGAGAAAGAAATAAAACGTCAAGAAGAACGTCGTAGACAATTTATGGCTGACGCTGCACACGAAATGCGTACACCGTTGACAACTATTAACGGACTACTTGAAGGGCTAGCATACGATGCAATTCCAGAAGAGAGCAAAGGGAAGAGCATTGAACTAATGCAAAGTGAAACTAAGCGATTAATCCGATTAGTCAATGAAAATTTAGACTATGAAAAAATTAGGACAAATCAAATTACGCTAGCACCAAGTAATTTTGATGCGGTTATTGTTTTGAATAACATCGTTGAACAACTAACAAAAAAAGCAATAGAAGCCGACGATAAGATTGAATTAAGTGTTCCTAAAAACTTAATGGTTTTTGCGGATTACGATCGATTTGTGCAAGTTATTTTTAACATTACGCAAAACGCCATTCAATTCACTCAATCAGGAACGATTCATATTTCAGCTGAACGTGGTTACCATGAAAGTATCTTTAGGATTACTGATACAGGTATTGGCATGACAAAAGACCAGCTAGAAAATATTTGGGAACGTTACTACAAGGCAGATCCATCTCGTAAGAGTACTAAGTACGGAGAATCAGGATTGGGATTATCAATTGTTCATCAATTAATGCAACTTCATAACGGAAAAGTTGAAGTGATGAGTACTGAAGGAAAAGGGACAACGTTTACATTGACGTTTCCAAATCAAGAAAATGAATAAATAGTTAAAAAATTATTAAAGAATGATTTCTATATACAAATAGAAATCGTTCTTTTTTGTGATATAGATGTAATTCTGTTACACTAAAAAGCGGTTAATAAGATTATTAACTAAGTTTAATATTACAAAATTGTTAGGTTAGTATGACATAGATGAATGCTAAACGGGGGAAAAAAAGTGTA
This sequence comes from Dellaglioa sp. CoH-56-MRSF-12, assembly GCF_056782075.1. The sequence goes on along the minus strand of NZ_JBXAYD010000004.1, from coordinate 176,972 downwards.
TACTATATTCATTCTAAGGGGGATGTGATAAATATGAGCCAAAAATGGCATGATTTAAAAGAAAATGAAGTTTTTATGTTTATCGTTCGAACTGCCTTTTATTTTATTGTATTGGCGATGCTAGTTTACCTGTATTCATTTAAAGGTATAAGTAATGGTACGTTTATCTATAATGAATTTTAAAGGAGAGCAAAGACATGATAAAAAATGTAATTAATCAAATTGATATGATCGCAATGTCCGATCCCAATCGCATTGTTTACAATGATTTGGGTGAGACAAATACTTATCAACAGTTAAAAGAAAAATCTGATGCATTAGCATTGCATTTGATTGAATTAAATTTAGATAATAAACGTCCAATTATGATATATGGAAATCAAAAATTTAATATGCTAGTGGCTTTTTTAGGAAGCGTTAAAGCAGGGCACGCATATATTCCAATTGATTCGCACTCACCAGCTGAGCGTTTAGAGTCAATTCAAGAAGTTGCGAAACCAGTCGCTTGTATAGCTGTAGCAGAATTACCTGAAGTTAAACTCGATGTACCTGTAATTTTATCAACTGAATTAACAGAAATTATTGAGAATAATCAAGGGGTAGAAGTTCCTGATCCTAGTTTCCAAGTAACTGGTAAAGATAACTTCTATATTATCTTTACATCTGGTACGACTGGACAGCCAAAAGGGGTTCAAATTAGTCATGATAACTTGATAAGTTACGTGAACTGGATGATAGAAGATTTCTCTCTACCAGAACATCCCAATAGTCTATCTCAGGCACCATACTCATTTGATTTATCAGTAATGGACTTGTATCCTACATTAACTATGGGTGGTAAGTTATCTGTTTTACCTCAAGAAGTGACGGATAATTTCAAAGTTCTTTTCCAAACGTTACCTACTCTGGACTTACAAGTTTGGGTTTCAACACCATCATTTATTGATATTTGTTTATTAGAACCAACGTTTGATGATAAACATTTACCAGATCTTAGTCGATTCTTATTTTGTGGTGAAGAATTAACTCACAAAACAGCTGCAGCATTGAAGCAAAGATTCCCAATGGCTAAGATATTTAATACGTATGGTCCTACGGAAGCAACAGTTGCGGTTTCGAGTGTTGAGATTACTGATGCTATTTTAGAACAATACCCACGATTACCAATTGGTTATGCCAAATCAGATACAAAGATGGTTGTAGTTAATCCAGAAAATGAACTAGTACCAAATGGTGATGAAGGTGAATTAATTATTGCTGGACCTAGTGTCTCAAAAGGTTATCTTAACAATCCTGAAAAAACGGCCAGTGCTTTTTTTGAAATGGATGGCGTAGCTGCCTATCGAACTGGTGATGCAGCAATCATAAATTCTGAAGGGATGTTGTTATATCGTGGACGAATTGATTTCCAGGTTAAACTACATGGTTACCGAATTGAATTAGAAGAAGTTGACCATCATGTGTCATCGCATCCATTTGTAAAACAAGCAATCACTATTCCAAAATATAATAAGGATCATAAAGTGGTTCAATTAATTGCGTATGTTGTTCAAAATGATAATCCAGTTGAACGAGACTCAGAATTAACAGTTGAAATTAAAAAATACTTGTTAGATACAATGATGTCATATATGATTCCACAGAAGTTTGTTTATGTTGATGTTTTACCATTAACGCAAAATGGTAAAATTGATCGGAAAACACTAATAAATGAGGTGAATGCTTAATGGTATCATTCCAACCTTATGTCAATCCGATGTACTTTCTATATCTTATTGTTGTTTTAATTCCAATTATTGTTGGTTTGCTTAATGGTAAAAGATTTAGATTGTATGAAACGTTAATTTCATTACTCTTTATTTTCTTAATATTTGGCGGTCCAAAACTTCACGAAGGCTTTAATTTACTTATTTATATAATTTTTGAAGTCTTACTTATCGGTTTATACATGAATTATCGTAGTAAGTATAATCAAACGTGGGTTTTTATTATGGCTGTCCTTTTAGCGATAGCACCATTATCCATCGTAAAAATAACACCAGCCATTAATAATGGTATACCATCAATTATTGGCTTTTTAGGAATTAGTTATTTAACGTTTAAAGCGGTTCAAATGATTATGGAATCGCGAGATGGTAGTATTAAGAAATTTGATTTGATGCTAACCTTACAATTTTTATTGTTTTTCCCAACTATCTCATCGGGACCAATCGATCGTTACAGACGGTTTGTTAAAGATTATCAAAATGTCCCAAGTCGAGAAAAATATTTAGAAATGTTACAAAAGGGTGTATTTTACATTTTCTTAGGTTTCTTATATAAATTTTTACTAGCATACCTATTTGGTACGATGCTGTTACCTCACGTCGCACGTATTGCATTACTAGACGGTGGTATATCGTGGGCCTTAGTTGGTTACATGTACACGTACAGTATGGATTTATTTTTTGATTTTGCTGGTTATAGTTTATTCGCAGTTGGTATCAGTTACTTTATGGGAATTGAAACACCTCCTAACTTTAATAGACCTTTCATCGCACACAATATTAAAGACTTTTGGAATCGTTGGCACATGACACTTTCATTCTGGTTCCGTGATTTTGTTTATATGAGATTAGTCTTTTTTATGATGAAACATAAATTAATTAAAAGTCGAATAACAACAGCTATTGTTGGTTATTTTGGATTATTCTTACTCATGGGATTTTGGCACGGGGTTACTTGGTATTACATTGCCTATGGCCTATTCCATGCGATAGCTATCGTCATTAATGATGCATGGCTCAGATTTAAAAAGAAACATAAAACCAGTATTCCAAGTAATAAATTTACAGAAATTTTTGCAATCTTTATTACGTTTAACATCGTTTGCTTAAGTTTCTTAATCTTTTCAGGATTTTTGGACAAACTATATTTTTCATAAAATAGATAATTAGAGGAGAATTGATATGAACACAAAAGATAAAGTTTTAGATATATTAGAAGAGACAACAGGTAGCGCAGAAGTTAGAAATAATTTAGATTTAAATGTTTTTGATGAAGGCCTATTAGATTCAATGGGTTCAATTCAATTAATCTTAGAATTACAAAATGAATTAGGTGTTGATATTCCAATTTCAGAGTTTGAACGTTCTGAGTGGGCAACACCAAATTTAATTATTGCAAAAGTAGAAAGCTTGATCTAAATGGGATTGAAAAAGAAGTTATTCATGATCATTGGGCCTGTTGTTTTGGCTGTTGCATTACTATTAGCCATACTACTTGCACCAGTCAATTATAATTTCAGTTCTGCAAAAACTGAAGAAAAAGCAGCAGTATCGCAATCTACTTTAATTTTAAAGGGCTCTGCTATTCGTCAAAAGGCATTAGATGATGGTTATGTGGCATTTATCGGTTCATCCGAATTTTCACGGATGGATTCGATGCATCCTTCAGTTTTAGCGAAAAAATATAATCGTTCATATCGTCCATTTTTAATGGGAACTGGTGGGACACAATCGCTTAATCATTATTTTTATTTACAAGGTATCAAAAATCAATTAAGAAATAAAAAAGCAGTTATGGTGGTATCACCACAATGGTTTGTTCCTAATGGTGTAAGAAAGCAGGTATTTAATAATTTTTATTCACCATTACAAACAACAGAGTGGTTACTATCTGCAAATGCTAACAGCCTGTCAGATCGTTATGCTGCCAACAGATTTATTACTTTAATGTCTGGTGAAGGAAATGAATCTGTACTGAATGCAATGCATAAAATTGCTGAAGGACAGTCGTTATCTGAAGCGGATGCTACGATGCTTCGCTTGAAATTAACGATTTTGAATCATGAAGATCAATTATTCTCAGGTTTTCCGATGGCCGATCGAACACAGACTATCGACAAACAAACTAAGAACCTTCCAGCAAAATATGATTTAAATAAATTAAATATTCTTGCCGGTAAATATGGTGCTAAATGGACAACCAATAATGATTTTGCAATCAAAAATAGTTATTGGGATAAAAATAAGCTTAACAAAAAAATTGGTAAGCTTGCAGGTACACAGACTAAATTAAATTATGATCATTCTGTTGAATTTTCAGATTTCCAATTAATTTTAAATCAGTTTGCTAAAGAACATACTGACGTCTTGTTTATTATTCCACCTGTAAACCAACGTTGGGCAAGTTATACTGGACTATCGTCGAAGATGCTAGCTAACTTTGATGGTAAGGTTACAAAGCAATTGAAATCCCAAGGATTTAATAAAATTGCTGATTTCAGTAAAGATGGTAATGAAGAATACTTCATGGAAGATACGATTCATTTAGGTTGGAAAGGTTGGGTTGCGGTTGATAGTTATGTGAACCCATTCCTGACTCAAAAACAAGTTAAACCTAAATATCATTTAAATAATTATTATTACTCAGAAGATTGGCAACAAGAATAAAAAATAATTGGAATAAACCCTTATTGCATATGCAATGAGGGTTTATTCTATTATAGGAGATTCTGCAAAGGGAATGATTTGCGGTTGAGTAAGTAACTCTGTCTGTTTAGTTGTGATAATAATGCTTAAATCTAATTGGCAGGTTAATTCTGTGACTAAATCAATGAAGAATCTTGTTTCTATTATTGAAAATTCATCAATTAAGCCTGATAAAATGATCACCGAATAATCGTTTAAGATAGCTCTAAAAATTAAAATAAGTGTTTCATCAAAGTGACTTAAATCAGTCGTTTTTTTGTTGATAAAATTCGGTGAATAGTGGTGAAAATATTGTCCATAAATTAATTTTGAAATAGTTTTATATGTTTTTTTGTGCTGTTTCTTAGATGTTAAACCCATATTTTGTGTGATAGTTAGATAAGGAACTATTAAGCTTAGTTCTTCAATTGTGATTAAAGTAACTAAATTTGAATTAATAAAGTCTTGATTTTCAAGTTGATTTACGAATTCAAATGATTTATCTAAAATGATTGAAACCGAATGGGTAGGGAATAATGAGGTTAATGATTGAGTTGTATTAGTGTATTTTTTTAGTTGCATTGTGATGCCTCCTATAATTTAATGAGATGAGTTACGGGTAGAGAATAAGACAGATAGGAATGAAATAAGGCTAATAGTTATACCGCCAGCAAATAGATATGCAGAATTAATGAATGATTCTTGCGAGATTAATGTACTAAATTGTACGTTTGTAGAGGAAATTAAAAAATTCCCATTAAAATTGGTTAATTTATGTGACAGTAATTCTAATAACTCAGAGGATATTTCTGAGGGAGAAAGTTGCATAGCTAATGAATGGGTTAGCCAATAAATATTTAGTTCTCTCAGCAATGAAGTATAGTTATTTTTAAAGAAGAAAATTAAAATTATCACTAAAATTAATGCTGCTATAAAGATAATAAGGACTTCAAGAGCGAATGCAAATGCGACTTTAGGCTGACTTTCGCCGATATTGTGTAAACTAAGATATTCGTTGATACGCTTGTTGATGATTTTTTTATAAACAACAATACTGATAGTAATACCCGCTATCAATAACCCAATAATAATAGGGTAGATTAGGCTGACTTGTTGTTTATGAATATCTGTTAAGACACTAAGTAAATTAGAACTAGATGTACTATTAACATTAATATGAGCAAGCATTTTTTTAAAACTTTTAAATGATTCAAATGAAATTTGATTAAATAATAAGTTTGAGAGACCGATTAGTATTGTGAAAAAAAATATGATAAATAACCCAACTGTTTGTTTCTTATGATAAAAAATACTAGATAATGATTGTAGAATTAAAGACATAATGACACCTCTTCGATTAATCTATATGACTAATTTTAAATAATAGTTATGAACATTATGTGAAGTTGTTTAGAATAAAAAAATAAACGTTACCGAAATTTATTTTTCGGTAGCGTTTATTTTGAACTGGTACTTGAACTTGAACTTGTAACAGTTTTTGAAGAAGAACTTGCAGTTGGTGCCTTTAATTCAGGAGCATCTGTTTGATATAAGGTTGTTGTCGACTTATTGCCATGTTTTGAATAGAGGCTTGTCGAATTGTTTTTAAGCGTTTCTTGTAATTTTAGTAATTTACTATATTGATTCTTATAGTTATAGTCACTTGGTTGCGTTGGCTTAAAATTCTTTGGTGTATAGTAACGTAATAAGTTTTGATTATTGACTGTATCCGATAAATTTAGTTCGGTACTGACTTTTGTCTGATCTTTCTTTATTGTTTCCTTAACAATTTTAGAAGGGTGCGTAACTTCTTTACCTGTTACATTATCATAAATTGTAGAATCTAAAACAGTATAATTAGGTGTAATGAAGTTTTCATTTCTAAACGCAACTGTCTGATCGTGATTCTTAGAAAATAAATCTGTCCCAAATTGAACATATGATGACGAATCTAGGCCTAATAAGTGAAGAAGGGTAGGTAAGACATCAACTTCACCACCATATTGATTTTGGATGCCACCATTTTTACTTCCAGGAATATTAATCATAAATGGAACACGTTGTAATTGTGTATTATCAAATGAGCTCCATGTTTCGGATGATTTACCAAGAAGTTTAGCAAGCTTCACATTTCTTGAATTTGAAATACCGTAATGGTCACCATAGAGGACAACCATTGTATTATTAGATAATCCAGATTTTTTTAAGTATGTGAAAAATTCTTTAACTGATTCGTCTAAATAATGAGCCGTTTGGAAGTAATTATTAACAGACGTATCACCTGTATCTGGAACTTCAAAGTCTTTATTTTTTGAATCAATATCAAATGGGAAATGATTTGACACGGTAATGAATTTTGCATAAAAAGGTTGCTGTAATTTTTCTAAATATTTAACTGAATCATTGAATAATAACTTATCTTTTAGACCGTATTCTAGAGTGTTATTTGCAGACGTATCATAATAACTTGAATCAAAGAAGTATTGGTATCCCATACTTTTATAAACGGAATCTCTGTTCCAAAATGATCCAATATTACCGTGGAAAACAGCACTAGAATAACCAGCGGTTTGATTTAAGATAGCGGGAGCTGCTTCAAATGTATTTTCGGATCCAAGAGATGTGAAAACAGATCCTTGAGGTAATCCATAGATACTTGTTTCTAAGAGATTCTCAGCATCAGATGTTTTACCTTGTCCGACTTGATTGAAAAAATTAGGAAAACTATAAGTTTCTTTACCATTGTATAGAGAATTTAAGAAGGGTGTGACTTCTTTTCCATTCACCTTAAAGTTAATTAAAAATTGTTGAAAACTTTCTAAATGGAGCACAATAACATTTTTACCTTTTGCGATACCATACATATTTGGATTAGGTGCTGCATAATGTGACTTTGTAAAATCAAGGACATCATTTAAATCAGAACTTTCAGCAGTATCGCGAACCCGATTGTTTTTAACTGTTTTGAAACTGTCGTAGACGGTATATGAATCAATTCCTAAGTATTTAACAATATAATTACGATCAAACGTTCTCGTAATTAATTGTGGTCGGTCAATTTCGCCTAATGTTAAACTTGCCAATGTTAGCATTATTGAGAATGATGTAATTGCAAACGCGTTAAGTTTACTGAATGGTCGAGTGTTAAATTTTAAATAGCGAGTTAAGAATAAGCAAATAATAAGCACTAAGTCAATGACGTAAAAAATATCGTGTGGTTTCATTAAAGCAAAAGAGCTGCCACTAATACCTTCAGAAACTTTAGAATAACCTAACATTGTATTAATTGTCATAAAATCAGTAAATTCTCGATAATAAATAACATTAAAAAATAGTAATGCTGAGTTCGCAATGTAAATTAAAAACATAGTCAAATATGAAATAACTGGTTTTTTAATGTATAATGCAAGTCCGAGTAGTAGCATGGTTGTGCCAAGTGGATTTAACAAAAGGACAAAGTATTGATAAATTCCTGAAACACCAAGGTTAAAATCAATAAGATATGCAGTAATTGTTTTTAACCAGAAAAGAAACAGAAGTAGGGTGAAAAATCCAAGCTTTGTGTTTAGAAATGTTCTAAATCGTTTGAGTGTCTGCACGGTTTGAACCGTCCTTTCGAGTATAATCAAATTAAAATCGTAACTGTAGTTTACAGTCTATATTAAATTTGTGTCAATTGATGCTAAGCTTTGTTAATGCATTTTTAACTTATTAAATTTACATGAAAAATAATGGTACATACTAAAATATCATGTTTTTATTTGTTAATATAGGAGAAGATGGAAGGTGAGGTTGAAAGAATGTTATTTTTATCAAAATTATATGAATACGTTTTACATCATTACTCACAAGGTATTAACCACTTTCCATTAATCCATCTTATTTTTTTAAGTGTTGATAAAACAATTTTTTACTTAATCGTGTATCTTGTTATTCGAGTAAGTATAGGGTTGTATCAAAAGAAAAAAATAAACTTCAGAACAGAATTTGTAAGGCTATTATTAGTTGCGTACCTCGTTTTATTAGTTGAATTGACGGTATTTAGATATGTCTATTTCCCATGGGATATCCGATTGAATTCAACCTATAATTTTCATTCTATCAATTGGACACCGTTAATTGAAACAATTAAACTGACAAATGGACAATCTTTGTTCGATTTCGTGTATAATCTATATGGTAACATTCTTTGGTTTGTTCCGTTAGGAATTATTTTACCCAGTCTAAAGCAATTTAAAAAGTATTCTCTAGTAAAAACAATGTTGGTTGGTATTTGTTTATCAATCGCTATTGAATGTGGACAGTTTGTACTAGGATCCGGAGTTAGTGATATAGATGATATCATTTTTAATTCATTGGGTACATTGATAGGCTGTGGGCTATATCTTATCTTAAATCAAATATTAAATAAAAAAGACGTTAAAAAATAGAAGGAGTGCTAGTCATTGAGAAAAGTAGAAATTATTTCACATGCAGCAAAAAAGTTTAAAAATGGATACCCATTAATTGATAAGGAAGATTTACAAACAACTCGTGATTTTAAAGAAGGAGAATGGGTTGCATTAACGCTACATAATCAATTTGTCGCTTATGGTTATTTTGCAGAACAAAATCGTGGGGATGGCTGGATTTTTTCACGAAATGAAGAATCACGTATTGATGAAGATTTTTTCTCAAAATTATTTAATAACGCTCGAATGAACCGTAAATCATTATTTACTAATAAGGAGACGAATGCCTTTCGTTTCTTTAACGGTGAAGGTGAAGGTATCGGTGGATTAACAATTGATTATTACGACGATTATTATGTATTTACTTGGTATAGCTTAGGTCTTTACCAACACAAAGATATGATTTATAGTGCATTTTCTGATGCAGTTACAAGTTATAAAGGTATTTATGCTAATCTTCGTTACGATACAAAGGGTGAACCATCAACATTCAAAGTTCGTGGAAAAGATGCACCTACGCCACTTATTGTTCAAGAAAATGGCCTTCAATTTGCTGCATATCTTAATGAAACAACGACAGGACTTTTCTTAGAACAACGTGAAATGCGTAAAGCAATTATGAATAAATATGCTGAAGGAAAACTTGTGTTTAACGGATTTAGTAATACAGGTGCAACATCAGTTGCTGCATCAGTAGGTGGCGCACTTAAAACAGTTAGTGTAGATGTGAATAATAAAAATATTGATCGTACAAAAGAACAATTTGTACTTAATAATATTGATCCTGAAAAACAAGAAATTCGTGGAATGGATGTTTTCGGCTATTTAGATTATGCAAAGAAACACCATATTAACTATGATTTAGTTATTTTGGATCCACCAAGTTTTGTACGTTCAAAGAAAAGAACATTCTCAGTTCAAAAAGATTATGTTCAACTTGCTGAAGATGCTATTGATATTACACAAAAAGATGGTGTTATCATGTTCTCAACTAATTCGGCAGGATTGACGCTCAAAAAATTAAAAGAACAAATCACAGAAGCTTTTGCTAATAAGAATCGTTCATTTACATTACTTGAAACATTCCGTTTATCAAGTGACTTTGTAACAAACAAGGAATATCGTCAAGGTAATTATTTAAAAACGTTAGTTATTAAAGTTGATTAATTAAAAAACAATCCTATTTATTATTAAATAGGATTGTTTTTTTTCGTAAAATATAAAAAATTCATAAAAACAAAATGCTTGTAATTAAACGTTTATGAGTGTTTTTGATGGATTTCGAATGTAACCCGTTTCAAATGTTGCTAAAGCTATCATCAAATTTTTGTTTTAAGGGTTGTAAATACGGTTACTTTACTGCTAAAATAGTTAAATCGCGAAAAAAGAATAAAAGAGAGAGAGTAGAGGATTTAATTAATTATGATTATCTTAATGGCAGTAATCCCTGCAATTGCATGGGGTAGTATTGGACTTATAAGTGGAAAACTTGGCGGAACTGCCAACCAACAAACAGTTGGTATGACATGGGGTGCCTTGATTTTTGGAATTGCCATTTATGGTATTTATCAACCAGAAATGGACACAAAAGTCTGGATTATTGGTATCGTTTCTGGTTTATTTTGGAGTTTAGGTCAAAATCAACAATTCCATGCTATGAAAGCAATCGGAATCTCAAAAACAGTTCCTGTTTCAACAGGCTTACAGTTAGCTGGTAATGCGTTGGCAGGTGTCATACTGTTTAATGAATGGAAGACAACTCAAATGGTTGTGATTGGTACTATAGCGATGATCGTTATTATTGCTGGTGCTGCTTTGACATCATTGAGAGATAAAAAAAATTCAGTTCTATCTGATTCAGAAAAAAATGAGAATACTGCTGCTGGTGTACGTGCTATTATTTTGTCAACAATTGGTTACGTAGGTTATACAATTGTTGTTCATTATGCAACAGTGGGCATGACTGCTGATGAATCACGTGCATTTACAATGGCAACAATCTTGCCACAAGCTGTTGGTATGGTTATAGGTGCTGGATTTGTTGCGCTTATTGCAAATGAAGTTATTATGCACTCATCAACTTTTAAAAATGTATTAACGGGACTTATTTGGGGCGCTGGTAACATCTTTATGTTCTTATCAATTCCTAAATTAGGTCAAGCTGTTAGTTTTTCATTTTCTCAAATGGGAGTGGTTATTTCAACATTCGGTAGTATCTACTTATTAGGAGAAAAGAAGACTAAGCATGAGATGATTTATGTCACACTTGGATCAATATTTGTTATTTTAGGTGTTATTATGTTAGGAATTATGAAAACTTTATAAAATGGTGAAGGAGTGTTAATCGATGGATTTAAGGAAAAAAGAATTTGCGACAACTCATCATGTTAGTAAATTAAAAAGAACCCTTAAAACCGGTGATCTCATTCTTTTAGGGTTAGGCGCAACAGTTGGTACAGGTATTTTCGTTGTTACGGGGAATGCTGCCAGTCAAGAGGCTGGTCCTGCCCTTATTTTGTCGTTTATTATTGCCGCAATTGCAGTTATAATGAACGGCTTTTCTTATGCAGAATTTTCATCAAGAATACCAGTTTCTGGTGGTTCGTATAATTATGTTTATGTTATTTTTGGTGAGTTTATAGCCTGGTTCGTTAGTTGGTTTACCATTTGTGAATATATTCTAGCGGGGGCTTCTGTTGCCTCAGGTTGGTCTGCGTATATGCAGGGGTTCTTGATAGGGCTTAATATCCACCTGCCTGTTGCGCTGAGTGCATCGTATAATGCAGCAAGAGGGTCATATATCGATATTATTGCTGTTATAATTACGTTAGTCGTTACATGGTTAACAACATTTGAAGCAAAAAAGGCACTACGTTTAAGCAAAATAATGGTATTTGTAAAATTTGCGATTATTCTTTTATTTATAGTAGTGGGTGTTTTTTACATTAAACCTGGTAACTGGCAACCCTTTATGCCATTTGGTACAAGTGGGGTAATGAGTGGGGCCGCATTAGTATTTTTTGCCTTTTTAGGGTTTGAATCTATTGCGATGGCATCAGACGAAGTAATTGATCCGCAAAAGACAATTCCAAAAGGAATTATTGGTGCGATAAGTATTTCTGCTATTTTTTATATTATTGTTACGTTAGTATTAACCGGAATTGTCCCGTATACACAATTAAATGTTAGTGATCCAGTTGCATTTGCGATGCGATTTGTAAATCAGAGTATTATTGGAAATATAATCTCGGTAGGTGCAATAATAACGCTTCTAAGCGTCTTAATTGCATTAGCCTATGGTTTATCGAGAATGATTTATTCGGAGGCGAGAGACGGATTATTGCCCCAATACTTAGCAAAAATTAGCGATAAGACGAATGCGCCCAAAGCAGCATCATGGACAGTCGGTATTTTTATTGCGATTGCAAGTGGGTTAGTGTCTATTGAAAGTTTAGCCAAATTGACTAATATTGTAACGTTAACCGTACTTGTTATTTTGGCTTTGGCATTAATAAGTTTAAGGAAACAATTTGGTGAACCTAGTAAAGGCCAATTTAGAGTTCCATTTGTACCATTGTTACCAATCTTGTCTATAATTATTTCAGTCTATTTGATGATTCAGTTACCGATTAATATCTGGGTTGCCTTTCTAATTTGGATTATTATAGGATTAGTTGCTTATTACGGTTACGGATATTCTCATAGTAAACAAAAAAAATAACGGAATTTGTAATTAAAGTTCTGTTTGACTGTTATATTTTCTACTAAGTATTGTATAATGTAAGTTGTTAAATAAAGAATATGAGGGAGATAATTAAAATGGCACATATTTCATTCGATAGTTCTAACTTATCAAAATTCGTCCAAGACAATGAACTTGGCGAAATGCAAGCACTTGTTACTGCAGCAGATAGTGAATTACGCAACGGTACAGGGGCAGGTAGTGATTTCCGTGGATTTTTAGATTTACCTAAAGACTACGATAAAGAAGAATTCGCTCGTATTAAAACAGCAGCTAAAAAAATTCAATCTAATTCAGAAGTTTTAGTCGTTATCGGTATTGGTGGTTCATATTTAGGTGCTCGCGCAGCTATTGAATTCTTAAACCATACATTCTATAACTTATTACCAGCTGAAAAAAGAAATGCACCTCAAATCTTATTTGCTGGAAATTCAATTAGTCCTTCATACGTACATGATTTAGTAGATTTAATTGGTGATCGTGATTTCTCAGTTAATATTATTTCTAAATCAGGTACAACAACAGAACCTTCAATTGCTTTCCGTGTTTTCAAAGAAAAATTAATCGCAAAATATGGTAAAGAAGAAGCTAACTCACGTATCTACGCTACAACTGATCGTAAAGTTGGTGCCTTAAAAGTTGAAGCTGATTCTGAAGGCTATGAAGCATTTGTTATTCCTGATGACGTTGGTGGCCGTTTCTCAGTTCTTACTGCTGTTGGTTTATTACCAATTGCTGCTTCAGGTGCTGATATTGATGCCTTGATGCAAGGTGCTGAAGACGCACGTGTTGAATATTCAGATGCTGATTTAACAAAAAATGAAGCATATCAATACGCAGCTTTACGTAATATTTTATACCGTAAAGGTTACACAACTGAAATTCTAGAAAACTACGAACCAAGTTTACAATATTTCTCAGAATGGTGGAAACAATTGATGGGCGAATCTGAAGGTAAAGATCAAAAGGGTATTTACCCATCTTCAGCTAATTTCTCAACTGATTTACATTCATTAGGCCAATATATTCAAGAAGGCCGTCGTAACTTGATGGAAACTGTAATTAATGTGGGAACTCCCGTTAATGATACTGCTATTCCTGAAGAAGAGGGCGATCTTGATGGCTTAGGCTACTTAGAAGGTAAGACAATGGACTTTGTTAATACAAAGGCTTTCCAAGGTGTTGTTTTAGCTCATACTGATGGTAATGTTCCTAACATGATTTTGAACATTCCTACACAAGACGCTTACACATTAGGATATACAATTTACTTCTTTGAAGCAGCTGTAGCTGTATCTGGTTACTTGAATGGAATTAACCCATTTAACCAACCAGGTGTTGAAGCATACAAAAAGAACATGTTTGCCTTACTTGGTAAACCTGGCTTCGAAGACCTTTCAAAAGAATTAAATGCACGTCTTTAAGATAAAAAAGTTATAAAATAAAAATCGTCTGAACTTTTAAAAGTTCAGACGATTTTTATTTGGAATAAATTAGTTCTTTTTGATCATTTTGTAATTTTCGTCATAATATTTACCATTACGAATATCATCTGGCATACCAACATAAGGTTCTTCATTGATAACATCTTCGTTATTTTGACCGGCATCACCGATGTAAGTGATTGTAGCAAATTCTGGGACAACCATTTTAGGATATGTTTCGTATTTTTCACGAGATTCTTCCATCAAATCGATATGGTCATTTTGGTAAGTAACTGTAATTTCAGGATGTTCTTGAACCCATTTAGGGAAGAAGATTGTTCCGTTAATTTTCATTTCGTTAGGTAAGAAATCTAGAGCGACATCAGTACCTGTAGGTTCTGTCCAAGCAATTTTATAAATACCTTCAGTAAGCATAACGATGTGAGCTTCTTGATCAGTTACCCAACGTCCAGCAACCATACCACCATGGATACGGTAGTCAACAGTATGATCATTTTTAGCGTACCATTCATATTCCCAACCGTTATCGTAAGTATATACAAAATGTGTACCTAAGAAATCATCTAATGTTTTAAACTTTTTTTCTGTATTTGTCATAATTTTTGTTCTCCTTTAAAGTGTTTATTTATACATGTAAAAGTTTACATGTTTTTGTTTACTTGATTATAGTATACTGATAAGTATTAAAAGTCAAGTTAAGGGGAAAAATGGCAAAAAAAAATAAATTACAATATATTATTTTAGGATTATTGAATCAAGAACCATTATCGGGGTACGATATAACTAAAGCATTTACGACTGATATTGGAGAATTTTGGCAAGCAGGACATAGTCAAATTTATCCTGCTCTTAAAATAATGGAAAAAGATGGATACATTACGCATGAAATTGAAATAGCAGGTACTAAGTTAGAAAAGAAAATATATTCTATTACATCACAAGGTAAAAAAGTTTTAATGGATTGGTTAGTATCAGATAGTGGGGAATTAAAACCGATTAAAGACGAATTTATTTTGAAACTTTATTTTATTAAAAATAAAGATGACGTTCAATTACAGCAAAGATTAATTGAGCAATTACAGTTACATCAAGTAAAATTAGATCATCTTGAAGGAAGAATGAAATTAATTTTTTTCTCAGAAGAAGAAATCAACAAACAATATGGTCATTATTTGATTTTAGATCATGCAATTGAACGAGAAAAATACTGTGTTAAGTGGTTTAAAAAGTATCTTAATTAAATAATAGACGCTTATAAAACGTCTATTATTTTTTTATTGAAGGTCTTTTTTTCTAATCTTAATCTTTTTGACTTATAAATTATGCTAGAATATGGTTATTAAACAAAAAATAAAAGGGCGGTTTCTATTTTGAAAAGAATGACGAAATATGTATTATTTTTATCTAGTGTGATAGTAGGTATTGGTATCGGAGCATATCAGGCCTCGGCTAATACTTCGAAGCCTGAAGGTGTGATGGGGTCAAATGTACCTGAATCATTAGTTAAATCAGCATCTTTATTGAGTAAATCGGCTACAAATCGCGATAATTCAATTCCTGATTTATCAGAATTTCAAGGATCATTTACAGATGCACAAGCTAAAGTATTAAAGAAAAATTTTAAATTTATTATTTTACGTGTTCAATATGGGTCAAATCGTAAAGATTTAGTGATTGATCATAATATTGCGATGATGAAGAAATATAATATTCCATATGGTGTTTATTCATTTAGCCAATATGAAAATGTTGCTGATGCTAGAGTAGAAGCGAAAGACTTATATAACCGTGCCAAGGATGCTAAGTTCTTTGTCAATGATTATGAAGATCAAACGGTTACGAATGCTAGCAAAGCAAATACTAACGCCACAACAAAAGCCTGGGCTGATGAGATGGCTAAATATGTAGGTAATCGTAAAATTATACTTTACTCTTATGCTAGTTTTATGAAAACATATGCCAGTACGGCTGTTAACGCATATGATGGTTTTTGGTTAGCTGCATACCAAAGTAATGAGCCAATGGAAACAAGTCATTCGTTATGGCAATATACAAGTAACTTTACAAATCATGGTTTATCAGGGGTTGGAAACATTGATGCAAGTATCATGTCTGGTAAAAATGCTGATTGGTTTTTAAGTGCATCAACAGATAACAAACCAACAGAAAGTACACCACCCACGAACGCAGCTGGGAAAGCACAAAGTTATAATGAATTAGTTTCAATTAAAAAATCTGGATATAATGTTTGGGGTAATTTTAGTTGGAATAAAGTTAAAAATACGACAACTGGAAAAATTGGAAAAGTTTATAGCGCAAAATATTACTATAATCACAGTAATGGTAACAAATATTACTCATTGTACGATAGTAAAGGCAAATGGGCTGGATATGTAAATAGTAACGCAATGGAGGTTGCTTCAGCTAAAGAATTTAAAGCAACCGCTAAAATTACTAAACGTGATTATACTATCTGGAGTAATTTTTTCTATACGTCAGCAAAAGGAACAACAGCTAATTATTATGGTCAAAACTTAAATGTCAGATACAGATATACATTGGGTAATGGTAACGTCTATTATTCACTTTATAATAATGCAGGTACATGGTTAGGTTATATGAATAGTAATGCTTCAAATTTAGTTTATTCATCATATGATAAGATTGTTTCTGTTAAAAATAGCTATACTATCTGGGGTAATTTTAATTGGACAAGTAAAAAAGGATCTACAGTTACTAACTCCGGACAGACATACAATGCTAAATATGCGTATAAGATTAATGGTAATACGTATTACTCACTATATAATGGTAATAATGTTTGGAAAGGCTATGTTAACAGTAATGC
Source organism: Dellaglioa sp. CoH-56-MRSF-12 (assembly GCF_056782075.1). The sequence goes on along the minus strand of NZ_JBXAYD010000004.1, from coordinate 160,035 downwards.
TACGAATACCTTAGTAGCTAAATCATTAAAGGCAAAGGTCAAAATTAGCGATAAAGGTTATAATGTCTGGGGTAATTTCTTGTGGTCATCTAAAAAAAGTACTTCTAGTAATTACTATGGTCAAACATATAACGTTAGATACAGATATACTACAGGAAACGGAAATATTTACTACTCACTTTATAACGATGCCGGTAAATGGATGGGTTATGTGAATAATAAAGCAACTAGCCATATTTATACTAAATACAATAAAATTGTCTCTGTTAAAAGAAGCTATGATATCTGGGGTAATTTTAATTGGACGGTAAAAAAAGGGTCAACTATAGCTAACTCAGGTACGAAATATACAGTAAAATATGCTTATTCAATTAATGGCAATAAATATTACTCGATATACAATGCAAATGGTAAGTGGCAAGGATATGTAAACAGCAACGCATTTTAAATGAAAATAGTTCTAAGTTAATTGTTGTTGATGAATTATGATATTGAAAGACAGTGTGACTTAAAAATGCCTCATAATCGTTAGACCTACGTCTAATAATTATGAGGCATTTTTTATATTGATAAATTTAAAGTTGATTTTGAACGTAACCTAAAGTGCATAGTAGGAACCGGATGATAAATAATTATTTAATTTAAAAATACAGTCATACAACAGCAGCTGATGAGAGGGTATACGGTTATTATTGCAAAAAAAAAACCTACCCGAAGGTAAGTTTCAAAGGCTTATAATTAAGCTTTAACAACGTTAGTTGCTTGTGGTCCACGATCAGAATCTTCAACATCGAAAGTAACTGCTTGGCCTTCGTCAAGTGATTTAAAACCGTCACCTTGGATAGCTGAGAAATGAACGAAAACGTCGTCGCCAGATTCGCGAGTAATAAAACCAAAACCTTTATCTGCATTAAACCATTTTACTGTACCTTGTTCCATAATATGAAACCTCCATGTGCTGTAAGCACTAATATATTTTGCATTTGTTGATTGAACTATTAAAAAGAAGTGTGTTCATAAATGAAACAAATCACCTTTAAATAACCGAACCATAAATACATAAGTTTAATATAACATCTAATGACGATTAATGCAAATGTTATTTGCTCGATTTAGTGTGTTTTTTAAGATAATGCAGTAATTCTGTTTCATTACGAAATTCATGTGGGCTAACTTGATTATGAAGTCGAATCGTAATTTTATTAATTTTGATTCGACCAGTCCAAGTATACGTGTATTCAACGATAAATCTATTATTGAGATCATCCTCATCTAAGCCAAAATTAAGTACGTAAATACGATCTGGAACCATTAATGGATTGAGATGTTCTTTATCGTAATAAATTTTGTTTGCTCTTAAGAATTTTTTTGTCTTACTTAACATAGTGTATAAACCTCCAAACTATTATTATAGTGTATTCAAAATGAAGGAGACAGAATTGAATCGGGGATTTAAGTTGCTGTCACTTTATTAATTTAAGTACCATCATTAAAATATCTCATTTAGTATATCATAAATAGAACATAAAATGAGAAAATACTATATAAATCATTCGGAAAAATTGACAATAAACAAAAACATGTTAAGGTTATAGTAGCTCAATATTAATATTCTTAGTATAAATTATTCAGTTTGATGATTTCTATTCATTTATTCACGCTGGCGCAACCAAGGAGTTGCAAGGATGTAAAGTAGGTAGGGTTACATCGTTTAGAAGTAGAATTAGTAACTTATTTTAAAATTAATTAACTCAAAATTAAATATAAATATTCAGTGAGAAGGCTACCAGCAGAATTTGTTGGTAGCCTTCGTCAATTAAAAATATATATAGCATTAAAAATTAATAGCGGGTATGAATGTTAGAAACTTTAAAATATAACCCTTTATTACTTTATTGAAGTATTTAGAGTGTACATACAAAGGAGGTAGGTATTGTTTACCTGCTTTTTTTAGTGTTTAATATGTGAGTGTATAAAAATAAAGGGGTGTTGGATAATGAAAAGGGTAGTCGTATTATGTGCTTCAACAATGGTTGCATTATTATTAGTTGCATGTGGGAACAGCAATAGTGCAAGTAAGGAATCGTCATCATCTGAGGTAAAATCATCTAGTTTGCAGAAATCAAAAAGTGAATCAAATAAGAAAGAGTCTATAAAAAAAGCAAAAGTATCTTCTGAAAGTAAAGCATCATCAGAATCAGCTGCCAAAGAATCAAGTATGGTAGCTGAAAGGTCATCTAAGGCAGCTAATCTTGTGAGAAATGAATTAAAAAAAGGATTTAGTTTTGCTCCAATCAAATATAATGGTGAGGACATCAGTAAAGCTATGGAAGATGGTACTGCTCCACGGCACTCCCTTTTTGATTTAATTACTCTAGGTTACGCAAAAAGTGATACAGTGGTTCGTACACAGCTGGGAAAAGATAGAGCCTATAATTATACGTATAAGATAACCGATAAGTTTATTATAATGAGGGGTGAATCTGGTTCACATCGCATACCTTACACAATAAAGGGATCACATATAACATATGGAGAATGGATAGAAAAACAATCTAATGGAACAAAGCTTACTTATGAGTTTGCATTAGAAACGACTGCCAAAGATGCAATAGACGCACAGCAAACTCAAAATAAAATATAATGGTTAATTGAAACATCCATACTGTGGATGTTTTTTTGTACGCCAAAATAGAAAATGTCGTACGGGTTATTGCGGCATTTGGGGCTGAACAAACTTAGTATAAAATATCTTTGAATGGTTAAAAATCTAACAAAACCTGCGACTATTAGTATGAAAATATAGATTATGTTGTACAGAGTTTTATAAAAGTGCATAAGGTGAATACGAATATTGATTACCTATCATTTTTAGTGTTTAATTTAAAGGTAAATAAATTTTAGGGGAGTTTCAAAATGAAAAAGGTATTGGTAACGTGTGGGATAGCAATGATGTTATTATCATTAACTGCGTGTGGGAGCAGCAATTCAAAAAAGGATGAATCATCTTCTATTGATTCTAGTAAATCACAAGCAAGTTCAAAGAAAATAGCTAGTTCAATGAGTAGAGAAGTTTCATCGTTAAAAAAAGAAAAAAGTAAATTACAGGAAACGAAAAAACAGGCAAGTAGGAATGTAGGAACTCTGACAGTTCAGCAGATGAAAGACCATCCTAAACAGTCAGCTGTAGCAATCGCTTATTATGGTGCAAATCGTTTTTGGAATGGTTTAACGGATAAAATAGCAGATGGGTTCAATGTTTCAATTAAAACACCTAATTCAAGTACAGTTAAGTATTATATTCAAAAAGGTGATAATCCATATTATAGATTACTGGGGGATGTACATAATACTGTAGCTTATTATGACAATGCAGATAATGAACTACAAAAAGTTGGTATGTCGACAATAGCTACTTATGTAAATCAAAAGTTAACTGATGGTAGTCGAAATACTCTAGTGAATAACGTTATCATCAATGCTAGTGATGATACACAACAATCCAGTGATGGGCTATCAATATCAATTGATGAAGCGATTAAACTGATTATCAAACATGAAAATTCAAATGATAATTACGGCAATTTTAACTTGATAATAACAGATAGAAGTAAAAGTACTATAACTAAAATTAATAATAATGATGATATTCCTGCAGCGTTGGGAGGATACGTACCCTATGGAAATGGTGGTTGGGAAATAGAGTTGGTGTACACGGGTGCAAGTCTTCGAGAAAAATATTACCTAGTGCCTGATCATAACAAAACAACCGTTTCACTTAAAACTATCTCACGCTATTCGACTAGACCAGACATAGATACAGAAAACTTTACGCTAAACCGTTAAATAAATATAATACTTTATAGTGATATTCCATAATGGTTCATTAATGCATTCACAAACGTGAGTGCTTTTTTTGTAAAAAATGAAATATGGAACTGGGAATCTTCAGATAAATACCGGGCCTTAGAATATTAGCTAAAATTTAGAAAAGCAAAATTAATGAATTTCTTAGCATAGTAGCTAAAAAGTATATACACTAATAGTGTTGACGAAAGTGCAAACATTTAAAAAGCTAAAGAAATAAACTATACTATCTAAAATGATCCATCATGAATGATACGGTTGGAAGTACAAACGGTAGCCAGATTCAAAGTGTGAAAAAGTTTAGTGTGAGTTAAATCATCATTTAGTGATTTTTGAGTAACTAGTGATCATTAAAATAAACCTTTTAAGTTACGTAGAGTTTCATAGTATTTCATAGAGTTGGGACAGGTATTGTTTACCTGTTTTTTATTGTTTAATATAGAGGTAAATAAGATATTTGGAGGTAATGCAGTGAGTAAAATATGGGGGTTTATAAAAAAATATAAATGGTTCATTTTACTAGTAATATTGATAGTGACTGTTATCATCCCTTGGGTCATCAATATTTTTATTGGCATTGTTCCAGGAGTAGGTTCGAGTGATGGGTGGCTTGGATTTTGGGGAGGTTATATAGGTTCTTTCATAGGTATTGGTGGTGCAGCTATGTTTGCATATATAAATACAAAGTTTCAGTTAAAAGAGCAAAGAAAAAATGAGTTAAGTAATGCCCTTGCTGTAGAAGATATTAAGAACATATCTAGATTAATTTCTATTAATAATAGATTTACCGCCAATATTATTTTAATGAAAAAAGATATTTTCTCTAAGGGTACATTAGAAACAATAGATGATATTCGTAATTTGGGTACAAAAATTAATAAAGAAAAATTGAATGAAATTACTAATTTGAAGAATGAATATGTAATTTATTTTGAAACATACGTTAGCTATGTACCCGAATTATCAAAAAAATGTGATACCTATCAAGATAATATTGCTACACTTTGGAGTGATTTAATGAAAACATACGATGAACTTACTATGGCAGTAAAATGGTTATTGAAAAATAAAGAAGAAAATATAGAATTGATAGATCAAGAAACTAATAAAATTAATAAAATTTTTACAGCAGTTGCAACAAATATAGACTCTATATCTTTTCCGTTAAATGCAGTGAATAAAATTTTAAAAGGCGAAGCGGCGAGGATAAGGTGTAATAAATAATACCTTATCTATAATTGATGTTTAGGTATTCTTAAAGTAAGTAATAGGGTTAGTGTTAGAACCTGCCAAAACTTGCCATAAAATACTTTATAAAGCTCATCAAAACTCTAGTAAGCTCGTCAAAATGATACTTCATTTATACCTAATATGTTAGCAAATATTAGTATATGGGTGCAGCTATTCATCCCTGGGACTTATTAGATATGTAGGCAAAAATAAGTATTCGGACATTTCGGACCCCCTAAAGGGATGCAATTAAAAAGGTTATCAAGACATTCAAGACACCCTAAAGGAAGTAGATTTAATTAGATGTGATGAAATGACTACGGTTTGTTGAGGGAAAATAAAAAGCACCTACTTAAGAAAGTAGATGCATCAGTACATACATGCCCGTACAGTTTATTTTTTTGACTACGGTTTTGACTACGGTTTGTTGAATCTAGATGAAACCTTATGAAACTCTATGAAAACACTTGATTGGGTAAGTAGGGATCGAACCTACAGATTGCGGATTCAGAGTCCGGCGCCTTACCAGTTTGGCTATTACCCAAGAATAATTAACTTCCTAATTTTAGCGATATAACGGTCTTTTGTCAAATAGAAAATAGTAATATTTTGTTGAAACAATAAGAAATAGTAAAGATGATTAATTATTGATAAAGAAAAGTGATGATTACTTTTCTAATTGATACATAACGTTATAATGAAGGACATAAAGATTGTGTTATGTAGAGAAAGTACAAATGAATAAATTAAGCTAAAGTTTTGCACATTTTATTAAGTTATTATTCTATAGATGGGTTTGAGGCGAACGTATTGGAAATAAAACTAAGACGTGAATTAAAAAAGTTATACATTAGATTATTGATTGCGTGTGTCACAACGTTATTGATAGGTACCACGAAAGTTCTCCTACAATATAAATGGTTATCTTTTGTTATGTGGGCTGCTGCATTGTACTGTCTCGGTTTGTATCTGTATTGTTGTTTTATTCAATTTTTAATTTGGCATAAAAATCATTGACATCAAATCTATATGGGTTATACTTAAAAGAGTATTTTTGCCCAATGGTCAAATTGGTTAAGACGTCGCCCTCTCAAGGCGGAATTACGGGTTCGAGCCCCGTTTGGGCGATAAAAGATGTAATTAATTAGAATATTTAAAAAAGTGATTAAGTAGGGGAATGAAGTGAACCCCCTGAGTTGGAGAAATCTAACTCAGGGGGTTTTACTATGTTCACAGTTGAAATAAAGAAAAAAGTTCTAAAAGAATATTTGAAAGGTAAACCAGCCGGTTTACTAATGAAGAAGTATGGAATCAAGGGATCTGCAACTATTTATCAATGGTTGGATCATTTTAAAATGTTTGGGATTCAAGGCTTAGAAAATAATTTAGGGAAGACATTTTATGATTATTCCTATAAAATGAAGGTCATTCACTGGCGATTAAAACATAGGGCTTCTTTTCCGGTTACAGCACGTCATTTTAAAATTAAGAATCCTGTCGTGATTTGGGACTGGGAAAAGAAACTGGTACAAGGTCGCTTAAAAACTTCAAAAGGAAAACTGCCTAAAATGACTAAATCAAAAAATCCAAAAACTTCAAAACAATTACAAGAAGAAAATGACTTTCTAAGGGCACGGGTAGCGTACTTGGAAAAATTGGACGCCTTAATACAGAAAAAACAAAGATTAAAAACCAAGAAAAAGCCCAGATAATCACTGAGTTAAGGTGTGAATTACAGATTAAGTTGGCAACCGTATTAAAAGCTGGACTGATGTCCAGCAGTAGCTACCATGATGCTTGTAAACGAGAGTACCAACAAGATTCAAAAGAACTGATTGAAACGATTAAAACAATTTGTGAAGGGCATTCTGATTATGGGTATCGTCCCGTAACAAGTGAGTTACGTAACATAGGCATTAAAATCAATCACAAAACCGTGTTGAGAATAATGCGAGAAAACAAACTCCTATGTCACGCTTACGAACGAAAAACGAAAAGATATAATTCATATAAAGGAACTGTTGGTAAAATAGCTTCCAATCTTTTAAACCGACGTTTTAAGACTGATAGATCCTATCAAAAAATAGTAACTGATGTCACTGAACTACGATGGGGAAATAAAAGTACAAATGAAAGAGCTTATTTTACGGCATATATTGATTTATTTAATAGTGAAGTCCTTCAATGGTCAATTAGCCTCCACCCAACGGTGGAGTTTGTGACAGAACCACTAAAACGGTTAATCAATAAACGTTCAAATCTCAGTTATCGAATGACAGTTCACTCTGATCAAGGATTTCAATATCAGAACAGCCGTTATACAGAGATTATCAAATCAGCAAAAATTTTTCAAAGTATGAGTCGCAAAGCGACTTGTTTAGATAATGCATGTGCTGAAAGCTTCTTTCATATTTTAAAAGTTGGGACAGTTCATAATCACGATTATGCGACATACGAAGCTTTAAAAGTAGCCATAAAAAATTATATTGATTATTACAATCATAAAAGAATTAAAATAAAACTGGCCGGTATGTCTCCGATTGAATATCGAAAACATACCGACCAGATGATCGCTTAATATTTACTCCAACTTTTGGGGTTCACTTCAGAACCTGCTTAATCACTTTTTTGTTTAGACATTTTGTTCAAATGAAAGTTCAATTAAATATTTATCATGATGTGTCAGATACACGGTTGTTACCCAGACGTCCATATAGTCAGGGATGGAATGATCTAATTTATCGTTAAAGTAATCTAATAAATCACCGTGTTTTGAAACGAAATCATCAGTGAGACGATTAACAGTTAGTTTATCTGGTAAAAAATAAATATCAGCATCAGCTACTTTGACGCTTCCTGGTATGACGAGGGTTATTGAATTAGTATAGGTCAAGCGTGAAAAGAAAACGTCTTCTGGATGTCGTCTGACATAAGATAAGACGAAGAATATAGAATCTGAATTACTAGCCATAAGTGACACTCCCCATCTAAATGATTTACTTCATTATACCAATTTAAACGAAAATGTTTTGATTTATTTTATTATAGTCGTAGACAGACTAAATTTAAAAATATATTTTAGGTTTTTACTTAGGTAAAATCTTAATGGTAGCGTATACTTGAAGGTACAAATATAAACCATTTTATGGAGGTGCAGGCGATGAAGACAGTTCATTTTTATTTAGTAAGACATGGTCAAACACGATTGAACAGATTAAAGAGGCTACAAGGCGTGACTAATTCTCGTCTGACACACAAGGGGCGAGAGGCAGCTAGAAATTTGGGAACACAATTAAAAGATGTCTATTTTGAAGCCGTGTACACAAGTGACTTAAAACGAACGCAAGATACTGCGGACTTTATTCTTGAAAAGCATGACTCTTCGTTTGAATTTCAACCATTAAGAGGACTTCGAGAAGTCGATTTTGGTCGACTAGAAGAGATGAAAAATAAAGATTTAATTCCAATGCTTGTTAAAAAATTTGGTTTTTTTAAAGTGAGTCAGGCCGTTTTAGGGCATAATCGCTTTAGAAACTTAGTAAATATGTTCGCAGAGCTTGAAGGAACTAGCCAAGCTGAAACATATGATAAGATGACTAGTCGAATAATTGATACATTAACGGATATTGGGAATCAGTACCAGACGCAGGGAGGAAATATTTTAATTGTGTCTCATGGTCTTGTGTTATCAAGTTTTATCGACAGCTTAGAAAAAAATCAACTTCCAACGATGCTCTTGAAGAATGCTAGTGTTAGTAACGTTGATTTTAAAAAAGGTAAATTTACAATTGTGAAGATTAATCAAAAGGGGTGATTACGATTGCTATATCCTAAAACGATAAATAAAATTCGACAGTTAGTTAATGATGGTATTGTTCCTGGTGCTTCATATGGGGTTATCCATCATAATACAATTAGCAATCAAAACTATTTGGGATATTCGCAATTAGTCCCTGAAACTGAACAATTAGCTGACAATGCACTTTACGACGTTGCATCACTAACTAAAGTGATAGGAACAACAACTCTTATTTTAAAATTACAAGAAGAGGGTCGTTTGAATGTTGATGATTCCGTAAAAAAATACCTACCAAATTATCAGGACGAACGGGTGACTTTACGGCATATGTTGACGCATACGGCAGATTTTCAAGGGTATATTAAAAATCGAAATCAATTATCGGAACCAGATTTAAAACAAGCACTATTCGGACTAAGTAATGGTGAAAATCTTGGAAAAAAAGTTATTTATAGTGATATCGGACTAATTTTTTTAGGATATATTATTGAAAGTATTTTAAAAATTCCTGTTCAGCAAGCATTGCAGCAAGAAGTCTTAAATCCCTTAGGATTAACTGATAGTACTTTTAGTCCAAATATCTCAAGAAGTGTTCCAACTGAGATTATTCCTGACTTAGGTCTTTTAAAGGGTATTGTTCATGACCCCAAAGCACGGATTTTAAAAGAACATTGTGGATCGGCAGGGTTATTTTCCACTGTATCCGACTTATTACGATTTATGCAGTGGTTTATGTCAGATGGTCCTGAACGTCCAGTATTACGGCCGGAGACGACGCAAATGTTATTCTCAGATCAAACACCTACAAGAAGCTTGGGTCGTTCACTTGGCTGGGATCTTCGTGGAGATGGCGATTGCTTATCTGTCTATCATACTGGTTATACAGGAACATTTATAATAATGGATCAATCCATGCAAGACGGGTTGGTTGTCTTAACGAATAGGGTACATCCGACGAGTGATAATAGTCTCTATTTGGTAAAACGAGATGAAATTATAGAAAGCTTTTTAACGGAAAAAGCTGGATTGTAACCGATTAACATTCAAAAATGTAACCGCTTATGATAAAATAAACCAATAATATGTTTAACGAAGGAGAGAGCAACTAATGACAGAACCTTTATTCTTAAAACCTGTATTACAAGAAAAAATTTGGGGTGGTGATCATCTTAAAACGGTCTTTGGATATGATATTCCAAGTAATCATACTGGTGAACTTTGGGCTATTTCCGCACACTCACATGGCCCAAGTACTGTTTTGAATGGTCCATTTGCTGGCAAAACATTGAATGAAGTCTGGGATTCAAATCGTGAAGTTTTTGGTAATGCTAAAGGGGATGTTTTTCCACTTCTAACTAAAATTTTAGATGCTAATCAAGATTTATCAGTTCAAGTACATCCGGATGATACTTATGCAATGCAACATGAGCATGAACTTGGTAAAACAGAATGTTGGTATGTTATTTCAGCCGAACCTGGGGCAGAACTTATTTATGGGCACCATGCTAAAACACGTGAAGAATTAGCGGAAATGATTCATGACGAAAGATGGGATGATTTATTTACGCATGTACCTGTTAAAGCGGGAGATTTCTTTTATGTTCCTAGTGGTACAATTCATGCCATTGGTTCTGGTGTGATGGTCCTTGAAACGCAACAAAGTAGTGATACAACATATCGTGTTTACGATTTTGACCGTGTGGATGCAACAACGGGTAAGAAGCGTGACTTGCATATTCAACAATCGATTGATGTTACTAATGTGCCTAATAAAGTTCCTGAACTCGATATTCAAACAAAAATGGTCGGGGATGCCAAAGTAACAACCTTTGTTAAAACACCATTCTTTAGTGTTTATGAATGGTTGATTTCAAACGGATCAGCAAATTTTAAAAGAACAGTCGCACCTTATACTCTTGTTTCAGTTTTAAAAGGTGAAGGTCAGATTAAAGTCGATGATAAAATATATGATTTAAAAATGGGTATGCATTTTATTTTACCAAACGAAGTTAAAGAATGGACAATTACAGGTGATATGCAAATTATTGCATCAGAACCTGGAGAAAAAGCATAAAAAAATAAAGATTCAAACAATAATATACTATTGTTTGAATCTTTATTTTTTTACTAAAATGTTGGTTCGATAACGAGTGCTTCTTGTTGACTAAAATCAACATCTGGATATTTACGATGCAACGCAAGCAGTAGTAGACGTTTAGCTAATTCACCATTTCTTGTTAAGATTGGGCCATGGAAATATGAACCAAAAACGTTTTTGTAAATGACACCTTCTGAAGCATCACTACCATTATTACCTTTACCTTTTAACACTTTACCAAGTGGTCGTTCATCTTTACCGAGGAAGGTCATCCCGTTATGATTTTCAAAACCATGGTAAGTTTCACCGGTATCTTCATTTTGAATCGTAATATCTCCGATAAAACGATTGTCATCTTGTGTCTCTGTATAATGACTCATTGCACCAATGCCAGGAATTTTTTCACCATCAGCACCGACATAATATTGACCAAGTAATTGGTAACCGCCACAAATTGCGAGGAGGGGACCGTTATCTTCAATATAGTCGGTTAAGGCCTCTTTTTTGTCTTGAATATCTTTTGAGACAATTTTTTGTTCGAAATCTTGTCCACCACCAAAGAAAGTTAAGTCAAAATGATCTTTGTCAAAAGGTTGATCTAAACTGATGACTTCAGTTTGTAAGTCAGTATCCATTTGCTTGGCATAATATTCTAACACCAATAGGTTACCAACATCACCATAAGTATTTAATAAGTCACCATATAAATGGGCGACGTTTAAATGATATTTTGCCATTATTACATGCCCTCCTTGATATAACCATCATTAGCGAGTGATTTACGTAACTGTAAAACAGCTGTATAAGTGGCTAAAACGTAAATATGTTTTGTGGGGAAGGTTTTAAGTTGTTCGATAACTTTAGCAATGTCAGGTTCTTTAATTAATTGTTCATCTTTGACACCAGCGACCTTAAAACGGAATGAAACATCTTTATAACGTTCACCACCCGTCATGAATTGAGGAATGTTCATTTGTGTTAATTGTTCGAAATTCCCATCCCAAATCCAACTGGTATCAATACCATCTGCGTAATTTGCATTTAATAAGAAGGCCAACGAGAATGGTTCTGTATCTGTTGCAATCATATCTAGTACCTGATCGAGGCCAACTGGATTTTTAACTAAAACTAAGGTAATGTCTTTGTCTTCAACATGGATGACTTCTTGTCGACCAAAGACTTGCTCATCGTCTTCACTTAATGTATTACTAATTGTTGCAGGACCAACATTGAAGACACGACCAACTGCATAAGCAGCAAGGGCGTTGTAGATGTTATATAAACCGCCGACATGAATTTCCATGGGTTGTCCATCAACTATAAAGTGAGATGATGTGGGTGTTTGTTCTAAAAGTGATGTTAATTGGTAGTCTAATTTTGGACGACTAAAATGACAGTTTGGACAATAATATTTCCCGAGATTAGCATACGTACGGGTTTTATAATGTAAGATATGTTGACAAACTGGACAAAGAATCCCATCAGTATTCGTAGGTGCTAAACTTTCTGTTTCCTCTTCATGATTAAAACCGTAGAAAACAAAAGGATTTGGTAATTCAATTGAATGGAAAATGGGTGCATCACCATTTGCAATAATTGTTGCATTGGGTGCTAATTTAATCCCATCAATAATTTTTTTGTAAGTTGTATAAATTTCACCGTAGCGGTCCATTTGATCACGGAAAATATTTGTTAGAACAAATGCTTTAGGCGTGATGTATTGGGTTACTTTAATGACATTTGCTTCATCAACCTCAAGAACAGCAAGAGGACGCTCATTTTTTTTGCGCTTATCCGTTAGAAATGCTGTGATAATACCTTGTTCCATATTTGATCCAGCAGAGTTTGTTAAGATATGGTCATATTTAGCACCTAAAACCTTAACTGTTAAGGCGGTTGTTAAGGTTTTACCGTTGGTTCCAGTGATGACAATAACGTCATAATTAGCACCTAATGTTTTTAAAATTTCTGGATCTAACGCGGCAGTTATTTTGCCGGGTAGAGAGCTACCACCTTTTAGAAAGGTGTGCAAAAACCAATATGATGATTTCCCTGCGACAGTTGCTATTGAGCTTTTTATCGTCATTAAAATATCCTCCGTTTACAGAAAATTGACTACATAGGATAGAATCCACGTCATAGCCTACTTTACTGAATTTATATTATGTCTATAATAGCATAATTACAAAATTCTACATATAAAATGCCTAATATTAAGAAAAAATTTTTATTTAATGAAATCCAAGCTTAAATCGGATATACTTAAAGACGGAAATCTGAAAAACAGAAGAGGTTTATTATGGCGCAATTATTTTTTAAATACGGTGCAATGAATAGTGGTAAGACAATTGAAATCTTAAAAGTTGCGCATAATTATGAAGAACAAAATAAATCAGTTATTATTTTAACAAGTGGTGTGGATGACAGGGATGGTGTTGGATTTGTTTCAAGTCGAATTGGATTGAAACGTGAGGCGACACCTATTTTTGAAGAAACAAATGTCTTTGATTTAGTTCAACAGACTAATTCAAATGCTGCTTGTGTTTTAATAGACGAATCACAATTTCTAAAACAAGCACATATTATTCAATTAGCTAAAATTGTGGATGAATTAAATATTCCAGTTATGGCTTTTGGGTTAAAGAATGATTTTAAAAACGAATTGTTTGAAGGATCAAAATATTTATTATTATATGCTGACAAGATTGAAGAAATGAAAACAATTTGCTGGTTTTGTCATAAAAAGGCCATCATGAATTTACGTATTCATGATGGTAAACCTGTATATGCTGGCGAACAAATTTTAATAGGTGGTAATGAAGATTATTATCCAGTATGTCGTAAACATTATAACAATCCGTTGATGACACAATTACAATAATCAGATAGACTAGAAAGATAAAGAATTAAGAGGAGACAATATAAAATGGATGAAATGTATGATCAATTACAATCAGTTGATGATCGCTATGAAGAATTAGGCGAATTATTGTCTGATCCTGAGATTATTTCAAATAATAATCGGTTTATGGAATTATCAAAAGAAATGGCAAGTATCCGCGAAACAGTTGAGAAATATCGCCAATATAAAGTTGTTGTTCAAGAACTTGCAGATGCTGAAGAAATGCTAGGCGAAAATTTAGATTCTGAAATGGCTGAAATGGCTAAAGAAGAATTATCTGACGCAAAGAAAGCAAAAGCAGCTTTAGAAGAAGAAATTAAGGTACTATTAATTCCTAAGGATCCTAATGATGATAAAAATATTATCATGGAAATTCACGGCGCTGCCGGTGGGGATGAAGCTAGTTTATTTGCTGCAGATTTATTCTCAATGTATTCTAAATACGCTGAGAAGCAAGGTTGGACTGTTGAAATTGTGGATAAAAATGTGACTGAAGTCGGTGGTTTTAAAGAAATTGTCCTGTTGATTAATGGTGATAGTGTCTTTTCTAAGCTGAAATATGAAAGTGGTGCACATCGAGTTCAACGAATTCCATCAACAGAATCAGCTGGACGTGTGCATACTTCTACTGCAACAGTAGGTGTTATGCCTGAAGCAGAAGATGTTGAAATTGAAATTGATGCAAAAGATATTAGAACGGATGTTTATCGTTCTTCTGGTGCCGGTGGACAACATGTTAATAAGACATCATCTGCTGTCCGAATGACCCATTTACCAACAAACATTGTTGTAGCTATGCAAGATGAACGTTCACAACAACAAAATCGTGAAAAAGCTATGAAAATTTTGAAGGCTCGAGTTTATGATTTCTATTCACAACAAGAACAAAGTGCTTACAATGAAAATAGAAAATCAGCTGTTGGATCAGGGGACCGTTCAGAACGAATTAGAACTTATAATTTCCCTCAAAATCGTGTGACTGATCATCGAATTGGATTATCATTGAATAAATTAGATCGTGTTATGAATGGTGAACTTGAAGAAGTAATCGATTCATTGATTTTATATGATCAAACACAAAAAATGGAAAAGTTGCAAGAAAATGACTAATCCAACCTACTATGAAGCCTTGAAATGGGCTTCTTTGTGTATAGAGGAACATAAGTTAGAAGTTGAAAGTGGTCAGTGGTTATTATTAGAGCGACTAAGCTGGTCAACGACTGATTTATTAATGAATTATCAAACAAAAATGCCAAAAAATGAGTGGCAACAATATCAGATAGATATTCAGCAATTTTGTGATGGAATGCCGGCACAATACATTATTGGTCATGCCTACTTTTTTGGTATGCAATTGAAAGTGACCGAAGCAACCCTTATTCCGAGACCTGAGACGGAAGAATTGGTAGAATGGATGTTGGAGACATTGCCTGCTAATGAGAAGTTGGTAATTGCTGATATTGGAACCGGTTCTGGAGCAATTGCGATTGCTTTAAAACAACAGCGACCAAATTGGCAAATCTTTGCAAGTGATATTTCTAAAGAAGCAATTACGGTTGCCAAAAAAAATGCACAAGCACAGCAAGTTGATGTAACATTTTTGATTGGAGATTTAACAGAACCTATTCATGAATTGAAAGTGGATGTCATCGTGTCTAATCCACCATACATTGCCGAAAATGAGCGAGATGTGATGGATAAAAGTGTGATTGAACATGAACCGCAAGTCGCATTATTTGCAGCTGAAAATGGTCTAATCTTGTATCGAAGAATGATAGAAGAGGTGGCTCGCTTCACGCAAAAACCAAGAGATATTTTCTTTGAAATAGGGTATCAACAAGAAAACGCCGTGATAAAGATGTTAACAAACGCATTTGAAAATGCAGTTTTAATAGAAGGAAAAAAAGATAGTTTTGATAATCAAAGAATGATTCACGCAAAATTATAAAAGGGGTGTTGAGTTAATGGAAACAATTATTTATCAACCTAATGAAATAGAAACTGCTGCAGAGTTATTAAAGCAAGGACAATTGATCGCATTCCCAACTGAAACAGTGTACGGATTGGGTGCCGATGCGACAAATGAAGAGGCAGTCAAACAAGTGTATGCTGCAAAAGGTCGACCAAGTGATAATCCACTAATCGTACACGTTGCCGATGTAGAGACAGTTCGGGAATATGCACAACCACTTACTGCCAATGTGGAAAAGTTAATTAAAACATTTTGGCCGGGTTCATTGACGCTTATCCTTAAATTAAAAGCAGGAGCTCTTTCAAAGACTGTTACAGGCGGTTTAGAAACTGCAGCCTTTAGAATGCCAGATAACAAAGTTACATTAGATTTTATTATTAAGTCGGGCGTTCCAATTGTTGGCCCTTCAGCTAATACTTCAGGTAAACCTAGTCCAACAATGGCAGAACATGTTGCTCATGATTTGAATGGTAAAATTGCTGGTATCATTGATGATGGGCAAACAAAAGTAGGGGTGGAGTCAACTGTCTTAGACATGAGTACAGATGAACCAACAATTTTGAGACCTGGAGCAGTTACTCAGTCACAAATTGAGGATGTAATTGGACACGTTAGTGATGATACACATGAAGTTGCCGAAGGAGAAACGCCAAAAGCACCTGGGATGAAGTATCGACATTATGCACCAAGAGCACAAGTTGTGATTGTTGATTCAACACAAAATTGGTCAGATATTTTAGACTGGGTCGCTAAACAAGATATTGCAATCGGATTAATGGCAAAAGAAGGTCAAATTGATACGGATCAGATACCTAAGAATAGTGGCTATTCTTCTTTAGGAAAAACAATTGAATCAGCAAGCCAATCACTTTTTGACGGTTTACGCTACTTCGATGACAACCCTAATGTTCAAATGATTTTAGTTGAAGGGTTTGATAAAAAGGGATTGGGTGTTGCTTACATGAACCGTCTTGAAAAAGCAGCAAGTAGCCAAAATATTGTTGAACTTATGGATGCTGAAAAAGTGAAATATAAACAACAGGATAAAGAATTGTGGGATGCAATCGCTCATGAAGAAAAACGCCAAGAGGACAATATTGAATTAATTGCGTCTGAAAATATCGTTTCTGATGCTGTACGTGCTGCACAAGGTAGCGTGTTAACCAATAAGTATGCTGAAGGGTATCCTAATAAGCGTTACTACGGTGGTTGTGAGTATATTGATGTAGTTGAACAATTAGCTATTGATCGTGCTAAGGCACTATTCCATGCTGAATATGCCAATGTACAACCACATTCTGGTTCACAAGCTAATATGGCCGTTTACCAGGCATTTTTAGAACCTCAAGATAAGATTTTAGGAATGAAATTAAACGATGGTGGACATTTAACGCATGGTTCACCAGTAAATTTCTCAGGTGAATTGTACAATTTTGTTAGTTATGGTGTTGATTCTAAAACAGAACGTTTAAATTATGATGCTATTCGAGAGATAGCACTTAAAGAAAAACCTAAAATGATTATTGCTGGAGCCTCAGCTTATAGTCGAATGATCGACTTTACAAAATTTAGAGCAATCGCTGATGAAGTTGGCGCCTATTTAATGGTAGATATGGCTCATATTGCTGGTCTTGTAGCTACTGGACTGCATCCAAATCCCGTAGATGTAGCTGATGTTGTTACGACAACAACGCATAAAACGTTACGTGGCCCTCGTGGTGGAATGATTCTTGCTAAAGAAAAATATGCTAAAAAACTAAACTCGGCAGTTTTCCCTGGTACACAGGGTGGCCCACTTGAACACGTAATTGCTGGGAAAGCGGCAGCATTCTATGAGGCAGCGCAACCAGCATTTACGGCGTATATGTATCAAGTTGTTCAGAATTCACAAGCAATGGCTGGCGTATTTGCACAGTCAGATTTAGTGAGAGTTATTTCTGGTGGAACTGATAATCACTTAATGAACTTAGATGTAACACCTTCTGGGTTAAATGGAAAAGAAGTTCAAAACTTATTAGATCGTGTTCATATTACTGTGAATAAAAATACAATTCCAAATGAATCATTGAGCCCATTTAAAACGTCTGGAATTCGAATTGGAACGCCAGCAATTTCTACTCGTGGGTTTGACAGCGAAGACGTAAAAGTGATTGCAATTCTAATTCTATACGCAATTCAATTTCACGATGATGACGATAAATTAGCCGAAATTGGTTCGCAAGTTTTAGCATTATCTAAAAAGCATCCTATTTCACAAATTAAATACGTTTAAGACTAGTATTTTAGGTAATAATTCGCTAAAATAGAATAGACTAAATTTAAGGGAGTGTTTCGTAATGGGCAAATTTCAAGTGATGGACCATCCGTTAATTCAACACAAATTAACGATTATACGTGATAAGAACTGTGGTACAAAAGAATTTAGAGAAGTTGTTAATGAAATTGCTGAACTAATGGTATATGATGTTTCTCGCGATTTTGCTTTAGAAGATGTTATCGTTGAAACACCTATGGGTAAAACAACACAAAAAACATTGGCTGGTAAGAAAATTGCTATTATTCCTATTTTAAGAGCTGGTTTAGGGATGGTTGATGGTATTTTGGAATTATTACCAGCAGCTAAAGTTGGACATATTGGTATGTACCGTGATGAAACAACATTCCAACCAACAGAATATTTTGTAAAAATGCCTGAAGATATTGCTAGTCGTGATCTTCTTGTAGTAGACCCAATGCTTGCTACTGGTGGTTCTGCTATTATGGCAGTTGATGCATTGAAGAAGCGCGGCGCAAAGACAATTAAGTTTGTTTGTCTTGTTGCGGCTCCAGAAGGTGTTGCAGCTTTACGTGAAAAACATCCTGATATTGATATTTATACAGCAGCACTTGATGATCACTTGAATGAAGATGGCTACATTGTCCCAGGTTTGGGCGATGCAGGTGATCGATTGTTTGGTACGAAATAAATTAAATGAATGGCCCTTAGAATGCTTATGCGTAAGCCGTCTAGGTGTCATTTTTTTTAATGTGAAAAAAAACTCAAAATAAGTCAGAATTTCTTTTGTATTTTATTTCAATTGGTGGTATGATTTCTTTTGTAATTGGAGAATATTTATAAAGTTATTCTCTTTAATTTATACCGTTTTATACGGTCAAATAAAAGTTTGGAAAGAGGTGAAATTCTGTGGATGGAGATGCTTTCGTTGTGAATTTTTATGGCCTACCTTTCAATATTACGAATGTCGTTTCCGGTTTACTTGCATGTGTGATTGTCGCGATGATAGCTATTGTATTATCGAGAAGACTGACCATGAAACCGACTGGTAGACAAAATGTTTTGGAATGGCTCATTGATTTCACCAATGGGATTGTTAAAAGCGCAATGCCAGGAAAAGAAGGTAAGAAGTTTAATTTATTAGCATTTACGTTATTCTTATTTATCTTTGTATCTAACCAAATGGGTTTATTTTTACAAATAGGTTTTGGCGACAAGACGTTGATTAAAAGTCCAACGTCGAGTCCGCTAACGACACTAACGTTTGCATTTTTGATTCTGCTATTATCACATTTTATGGGTGTTATTCAATTCGGATTTAAGGGATATATTAAAAATTCCTATTTGAGTCCAGTTGCATTTCTTTTACCTATTAACTTGATTGAAGAATTTACAAATTTGCTAACATTAGCTCTTCGTTTGTACGGAAACATTTACGCTGGGGAAGTATTATTAACGTTAATTGGTGGTGCAGTTTCTATGGGCCCATTAATGACTATCGTGGCTTTACCAGTTGAAATGATCTGGCAAGGATTCTCTCTGTTTATCGGAAGTATCCAAGCTTACGTATTCGTAACATTGTCAATGGTTTATATCGGTGGAAAAGTACAAAAAGAATAAAACAAGATATCTAAGGAGGAAACAATTATTATGGGATTATTAGCAGCAGGTATTGCAGCTGGTTTAGCCGCTGTCGCAACAGGTATTGGTAATGGTTTAGTTATTTCTAAAACAATCGAAGGTATGGCTCGCCAACCAGAATTATCTGGTCAATTACGTTCAACAATGTTTATTGGTGTTGGTTTGATTGAAGCCGTTCCTATTATTGCTATCGTTATTTCATTCTTATTGATGGCTAAATAATTTTTGAAATTAAGTTTGATTCTTCGTTGATACAACGAAATATATTAATTTTAAAAAGGAGGTGTCAATAGATGTTTTCAGATTTAGTTTTCGGTGCAGTTGGTAATTTTCAAACTGGTGATTTCTTATTCTATATTATTTCGTTTGTTATTTTGATGTTAATCATCAAACACTTTGCATGGGGTCCTGTCACAAAAATGATGAGTGACCGTGCAGATAAAATTGCAAATGATTTAGATTCTGCTGAAGATTCAAGAAAAAAAGCCGATATTTTGGCAACTGAACGACAAGACCAATTAGATAATTCACGTCAAGAAGCATCTGAAATTGTTAGTCGTGCAAAAGATAACGGTAAAAAGCAACATGATGATATCGTTTCTGGAGCTCAAGATGAAGCAACGACGTTGAAACAAAATGCTGTTAAAGATATTGAACAAGAACGCCAAGAAGTATTGAGTAGCGTTCAAAGTGATGTCGCTGAATTATCTATTGAAATTGCTTCTAAGATTATTCAAAAAGAATTAAATGAGAATGATCAAAAAAACTTAATCAATTCTTATATTGAAGGGTTGGTAAAGTAAAATGAAATTAGATAAGGCAACCGTTGCCAATCGTTACGGTGAAGCCATCTTTGAAATTGCTGATGAACAAGGTAATATTGTTGCCTTTTCTGAAGAATTAGAGGAAGTTAGACAAGTTTTTCTTGCTAATCCACAATTGAGTGAAGTGCTTGTTGATGCACGTCTTAATTTGTTAGAAAAGCAAGACCTTGTTAAGGTCTTACTCAAAGATGCATCTCCAATTATTGCAAACGTTATCCAAATGGTCTTTGATTATGGTCGAATGGGTGATATGGTTGGAATAATTGAAGAATTCGAACGATTATGCGATGTTAAAGAAAAAATTGTACATGCAACCGTTACAACTGCAATTGAGCTTGATGATAGTCAATTAACGAAATTATCAAGTAAGTTTGCAGAAAGAATCGGTGCAAATAAGATAGTATTTAACAATATTATTGATGAAAAAATTATTGGTGGCGTTATTATTGAAGCCAATAATCAGATTTTTGATGGATCAATTTCATCAAAAATCAACAAAGTAAAACGATTATTAGCGGAGTAACATATTAAAGTAGTTAAGAGGTGAACCTTGTATGAGCATTAAAGCTGAAGAAATCAGTGCTTTAATTAAAGAACAATTGGAACAATATAAAGACGAACTTATCGTTGATGAAGTAGGTACCGTTACTTATGTTGGTGATGGTATTGCTCGTGCACACGGTTTGGATAACGCTTTATCAGGAGAATTGTTAGAATTTTCTGACGGTACTTATGGTATGGCTCAAAATCTAGAAACAAACGATGTTGGTATCGTTATTTTAGGTGGCTATGAAGGTATCCGTGAAGGCGACGTTGTCAAACGTACGGGTAGAATCATGGAAGTTCCTGTTGGTGAAGAACTTATCGGACGTGTTGTTAATCCTTTAGGCCAACCCATCGATGGTAAAGGTGATCTTAAGACAAACAAAACTCGTCCAGTCGAAAAAAAGGCTCCAGGAGTTATGGATCGTAAGTCAGTTGATCAACCTTTACAAACTGGACTTAAAGCTATTGATGCTTTAGTTCCAATTGGCCGTGGACAACGTGAATTGATTATTGGTGATCGTAAGACTGGTAAAACATCAGTTGCTATTGATACGATTTTAAATCAAAAAGATCAAGACATGATTTGTATCTATGTTGCTATTGGACAAAAAGAATCAACTGTTAGCGCACAAGTGGAAACGTTACGTCGATTAGGCGCAATGGACTACACAATTGTCGTTAGTGCTGGTCCTGCTTCTCCCGCACCATTATTATGGTTAGCTCCATATACTGGTTCAGCAATGGGTGAAGAATTCATGTATAACGGTAAACATGTCTTGATTGTATTTGATGATTTATCAAAACAAGCAACGGCTTACCGTGAACTGTCATTAATTTTGAGACGTCCGCCGGGTCGTGAAGCTTATCCTGGTGATGTTTTCTACTTACATTCACGTTTACTTGAACGTGCAGCTAAGTTAAGTGATGAATTGGGTGGTGGTTCAATGACTGCTCTTCCATTTATCGAAACACAGGCTGGTGATGTTTCTGCATATATTCCTACTAACGTAATTTCGATTACTGATGGTCAAATTTTCTTGGATAGTGATTTATTCTATTCAGGTACTCGTCCAGCTATTGATGCTGGTACATCAGTTTCTCGTGTTGGTGGGTCAGCTCAAATTAAAGCAATGAAGAAAGTTGCCGGAAGCCTTCGTTTGGCTCTTGCATCATTCCGAGAATTAGAATCATTTTCTCAATTTGGTTCTGATTTAGATGCCGCAACACAAGCTAAATTAAATCGTGGACATCGTACGGTTGAAGTACTTAAACAACCATTACACAAGCCATTAGTTGTTGAAAAACAAGTTTTAATTTTATATGCATTAACACATGGATTCTTGGATTCAGTTCCTGTTGATGATATTCTTCGTTTTGAAGGTGAAATTTTTGATTTCTTTGATAATAATCATAGTGATCTTTTAAATCACATCAAAGAAACAGGTAATTTACCTGACGAAGATAAATTTGATGCTGCAATCAAAGACTTTTCAGAAGGTTTCCAAGTAACTCCTGAAAAAGCGTAAACTAAAAGTAAATGAAAGATGGTGAGAATTAATGGGTGCTTCATTAATGGAAGTAAAGCGTCGAATCGTTTCAACTAAGAAAACGGGACAAATAACTGGCGCAATGCAAGTTGTTTCGACTGCTAAGTTAAGCCAAATTCAGCGTCATACTCAAAGTTATCAGATATATGCTTCTAAAATTAGAAGTGTCATTACCCATCTTGCCCAATCTCACCTTTTAGATGCTAAAGCTGGAAAATCAAAGCAATCATCTGAGAATGATAGTTCAAAATTTTCAGGTTTTGATATGTTACAAAAGAGACCTGTTAAAAAAAGTGGTTATTTAATTATTACTTCTGATCGTGGTTTAGTTGGTAGTTACAATAGTAACGTAATTAAACAAACATTAGATTTGATGAAGCAAAATGGCCATACTGTAGATAATGCTGTTATTATTGCTGTTGGTGGTACTGGTGCTGACTTCTTTAAAAATAGAGGATATGAGGTTGCCTACGAATACCGTGGTGTAAGTGATATTCCAACGTTTATTGAGGTTCGTGAAATCGTTAAATCAGTAGTAACAATGTATAACAGTGAAGTTTATGATGAATTATTTGTTTGTTATAATCATTTCGTTAATAGTTTACAATCGGACTTTCATTCTGAACAAATGCTTCCTATTTCAGAAGTGAATATGGATACAGATGCAGAAGGTATTGAAACGTCTAATGTGATGGGGAATGAAGATTATGATATGGAACCTTCAGGAGACGCAATTCTTGAAGTTGTTCTACCTCAGTTTGCTGAAAGCTTAGTATATGGTGCGATTTTAGATGCTAAAACAGCTGAACATGCTTCAAGTTCTACAGCAATGAAATCTGCGACAGATAATGCTAAAGATATTATTGCATCATTAGAATTAAAGTATAATCGTGCACGTCAAAGTGCTATTACAACAGAAATTACAGAAATTACTGGTGCAACAGCTGCTTTAGAGTAAAATGACAGGAGGAAATACAGAAGATGAGTCTCGGTAAAGTTGTTCAAGTTATCGGGCCCGTCGTCGATGTACAATTCTCTTTAAACGAAACCTTACCAGATATCAATAATGCGTTAAAAGTTACACGTGAAGATGGAACTGCTCTAATTATCGAAGTTACGCTTGAATTAGGTGACGGAGTTATGAGAACAATCGCCATGGATTCTACGGATGGCTTGCAACGTGGAACAGTTGTTGAAGACACAGGTGCTTCAATTTCTGTCCCTGTTGGTGAAGATACTCTTGGTCGAGTGTTTAACGTTTTAGGAGATACCATTGATGGTGGTCCTGAATTTAATAAAGATGCAGAGCGCAGTAGCATCCATAAAGATGCTCCTAAATATGATGAATTAAGTGCAAGTACTGAGGTTCTTGAAACAGGAATTAAAGTTATTGACTTGTTAGCCCCTTATATTAAAGGTGGTAAAATTGGATTATTCGGTGGTGCCGGTGTTGGTAAAACTGTTTTAATTCAAGAATTAATTCATAATATTGCTCAAGAACATAATGGTATTTCAGTGTTTACCGGTGTTGGTGAACGTACTCGTGAAGGTAATGACCTTTACTTTGAAATGAAAGAATCCGGCGTGTTAGAGAAGACAGCCATGGTGTTTGGTCAGATGAACGAGCCGCCTGGTGCCCGTATGCGTGTTGCATTGACTGGTCTTACAATTGCGGAATATTTCCGTGATGAAAAAGGACAAGATGTGCTATTGTTTATTGATAATATTTTCCGCTTTACACAAGCTGGTTCTGAAGTTTCAGCCTTATTAGGCCGTATTCCTTCAGCCGTAGGTTATCAACCAACATTAGCTACTGAAATGGGTCAATTGCAAGAACGTATCACGTCAACTAAAAAAGGTTCAGTTACATCAATTCAAGCAGTTTATGTTCCAGCTGATGATTATACTGATCCTGCTCCTGCAACGACGTTCGCCCATTTGGATGCAACAACTAACTTGGAACGTAGCTTAACGCAACAAGGTATTTACCCAGCTGTTGATCCTTTGGCTTCAACTTCAAGTGCTTTGACACCTGAAATTGTTGGAGAAGAACATTATCGTGTTGCTACGGAAGTTCAACATACGTTACAACGTTATCGTGAATTACAAGATATTATTTCTATTTTAGGTATGGATGAATTATCTGATGATGAAAAAGTAATTGTAGCACGTGCGCGTCGCATCCAATTCTTCCTTTCACAAAACTTTAATGTTGCCGAACAATTCACAGGAAAACCTGGATCATATGTACCAATTGCTGAAACAGTTCAAGGATTTAAAGATATTCTTGATGGTAAATATGATTCACTTCCTGAAGATGCTTTCAATGGTGTCGGCCCAATCGAAGATGTTATTGAAGCAGCAAATAAAATGGCAAAATAGGGGGTAATAACAGATGGCTGAAGATTCAGTTTTGACCGTTAGTATCGTCACTCCTGATGGTAGTGTTTATGACAATAATGCTAAAATGATTATTGTTAAAACACCCAGCGGGGAAATGGGTATTTTACCCAATCATATTCCAGTTATTGCTTCTCTTGATATTGATGCTGTCAGGGTTAAGGTAAATGATAATGAAGAAGATGAAATTGCCGTAAGTGGTGGATTCATTGAATTTTCAAAAAATGTCGCAACGGTTGTTGCAAATGCAGCAGAATGCCAAGAAGATATTGATGAAAATCGTGCACAGGCTGCTAAAAAAAGAGCTGAGCAGATGATTTCTACTGCAAAACAAACACATAATGTTGATGAACTTAAAAGATCTGAAATTGCACTTAGACGTGCAATCAATCGAATTAATATCTCTAAACATTAATACAAAAGTGGGTGCTGGATTTATTCAGTACCTTTTTTTGTATATACATATTAAATATTTCATTTTTGTTACAAATATTAGCGACAAGTGGTACAAAATATGCTATGCTTATGACGAATAAATTTTAGGAGTGTTTTGATGAATACTGTGGGAATCCAATCGCTAGTTACTTTAATGAGTCATCTAATGTTTATTGGAATTGCTTTTTGGGCAATTCAAGGGTTACGAATAGACAGGTTTTTCCCACAAAGTAGCCAACAAAGAATCAAAGTTTTAATTGTCTTATTGGCTATTTTATTAGGATATACAAGCAGTGCCTTTTTCTTAAATTTTATTGATAATGTTCGTAATTTAGTTTTTTTAGTTAAATAATAACGGGGGAATAACTTGTGGAAAAAATAATCGTCAAGGGTGGAAACTCACTCAATGGAACAGTGCATATAGAAGGCGCAAAGAATGCAGTATTGCCAATTCTAGCAGCCGGAATTTTAGCAAGTAGTGGTGAAAATACACTGTCAAATGTACCAGTTTTGTCAGATGTCTTTACAATGAATAACGTACTACGTTTTTTAAATTTAGACGTTGACTTTAATGAAGAAACTAATGAAGTTAAAATGAGTGCGACTAAAGAATTATCACCAGAAGCACCATTTGAATATGTTTCAAAAATGCGTGCTTCTATTGTTGTAATGGGACCACTTTTGGCACGACTTAAACATGCGAAGATTGCAATGCCTGGTGGGTGTGCAATAGGTTCTCGCCCAATTGATTTGCATTTAAAAGGTTTTGAAGCAATGGGTGCGCATATTGAACAATTCGATGGTTATATAGAAGCAACTGTAGATGAATTAAAGGGTGCCAACATTTATCTTGATTTTCCAAGTGTAGGTGCAACTCAGAATATTATGATGGCTGCAACATTAGCTACTGGTACAACTGTGATTGAAAATGTTGCAAGAGAACCAGAAATTGTTGATTTAGCTAATATTTTAAATAAAATGGGTGCTAAAGTACAAGGTGCTGGTACCGAAACAATTCGCATTCATGGTGTTAAGGCATTACATGGCGCTGATCATGCAGTTGTCCAAGATCGGATTGAAGCAGGGACATTCATGGTTGCTGCAGCAATGACTCAAGGTAATGTTTTAATCGAAGAGGCTATTGCGGAACACAATAAACCATTAATTTCTAAATTAGAAGAAATGGGCATTGACGTTATCCAAGAAGACAATGGTATCCGAGTAATTGGAACAGAAAAAATTAAACCAACTACAGTTAAAACATTGCCTCATCCAGGGTACCCAACTGATATGCAGCCTCAAATGACTGTCCTTCAATTAATGGCAGATGGTACAAGTATTTTAACAGAGACGGTATTCGAAAATCGTTTTATGCATCTTGAAGAATTACGACGTATGAATGCAAAATTTAAGATTGAAGGCAACTCAGTTGTCATGTATGGTCCAACTGACTTCAATGGTGCAGAAGTTGCTGCTACAGACTTAAGAGCTGCTGCAGCACTTGTGCTAGCAGGATTAGTAGCTCGTGGTTATACACAAGTTACACATCTTGAATATCTTGATCGAGGCTACTATCATTTCCATCAAAAGTTAGAAGCTTTGGGTGCTGAAATTAAACGTATCAATGATGATACACAAGATATAATTATTAAGACAGAAAATGAAGTAAAATAGAAGAAATGTCCATTTTGGACATTTTTTTATTGTATAGGTATATGGTATAATGCTTACATTAGTGTAAGTTTTAAGTGCCGAGAGGAGAAGCATAATGGCTAAAGATATTGGTATTGATTTAGGAACCGCAAATGTATTAATTAACGTACAAAATAAAGGAATCGTCTTAAATGAACCATCTGTTGTTGCAATTGACACAAAATCAGGTCGTGTATTAGCAGTTGGATCAGAAGCATATAAAATGGTTGGTAGAACACCTGGTAGTATTAGAGCTATCAGACCTATGAAAAATGGTGTCATTGCTGATTTTGATATTACAGAACAAATGTTAACTTACTTTATTAAAAAATTAAATGTGAGCGGCTTTTTATCAAAACCAAGTATTTTGATTTGTTGCCCAACAAATATCACATCAATTGAACAAAAAGCAATTATTCAAGCTGCTGAAAAAGCTGGTGGTGGCAAGGTTTATCTTGCTGAAGAACCTAAAGTTGCAGCTATTGGTGCTGGGTTGGATATTTATCAACCCCGTGGTAGTTTAGTGATTGATATTGGTGGTGGTACAAGTGATGTTGCCGTTATTTCATTAGGCGATATTGTAGCAAGCCGTTCATTACGTGTTGCTGGTGATCAATTGAATAGTGATGTTATCAATTTTGTTAAGCAAAAACATAACCTTCAAATCGGTGAACGTACAGCTGAAAAAGCTAAAATTGAAATTGGGACAGTTTACCCAGACAATCGTGCATTAGAAATGGAAATTCGTGGACGAGATGTTGTTACTGGTTTACCAAAGACAGTTGTGCTTAGCTCTGCTGAGATTGAAGAAGCAACTCATGATACAATGCAAGCAATCGTTGCAGCAACTAAAGAAGTTCTTGAACAAACACCACCAGAATTAGCATCAGATATTATTGATACTGGGATTATTTTAACAGGTGGCGGTGCATTATTAGATGGTGTTGATTTATTAATGTCATCGAACTTAGATATTCCTGTTATGGTGTCAGAAACACCATTGGATGATGTCGCAAAAGGAACTGGATTCTTGTTAGATCATATTGAAAAACAAGGTAGATAACAACTGTGATACTGGTTATTAAGGGAGGTCTATTAACGGGGCAATCTGTTGATGGACCTTTTCATATAGGAGGTGTCATTTATTTATGCAAAACTTAATGCTTGCACCAATCAAGTTTTATCAAAAATTTATTTCACCGATGTTTCCACCTAGTTGCCGGTACTATCCAACATGTTCAAACTATATGATTAAGGCAATTCAAAAACACGGTGCAAAAGGTATTATTATGGGTATCGGTAGGATTTTACGATGCCATCCTTTTGTCAGAGGCGGATACGATCCCGTACCTGATTACTTTACCGTACGAAGAAATAAGAACCCTAAAGGAGAAGAAAAGCATGTCTAAAAAAGAAAAAGAGATTGAAGTAGCAGAAAATGATATTAAAATTAATGGTGAGGATGCAGTTTCATTAACCGTTGGCGGTATTGAAATTGGTACAGTCATTCAACAAGATACAAAATTTGTTGCAACATTAAGTAACGGTGAGATATTCAAAGCTAAAACTCGTGATGAAGGTATTGATACTTTATTGCGCGATTTTCACTTACATCGCGGTTAATTAGTCAATTATTAAATTTTAGCCTATTCAAAAATTTAACGAAATAAGTGACATAGTGTGGAGGGGAATTCTATGAGTAGTAGAAAAGATGAGGTCGATAGTGAGTCAAGAATTGATTATGGTATTATTTTTGCCGTTTTAGTCTTGGCAATTATTGGGCTTGCCTCAATTTACGTATCAGCATCCCATGATACTAGTGCGACCTCAATTGTTAGCCAAATGGTTTCACAGTTAATGTGGTACGCTATTGGTGTCATTGCAATTGTCGTTATTATGCAATTTGACTCAGAACAATTATGGCGAGTCGCACCGATAGGGTATTTTATTGGCCTGTTTTTATTGATGATTGTTTTAGTCGTATATAGTCGACCTTTATATATAAACACAGGTGCTAAAAGTTGGATACCATTAGTTGGTTCGTTAACGTTCCAACCATCAGAAGTTATGAAGCCAGCATTTATATTAATGTTGGCGCGTGTGGTTACGATACATAACAATGATTATCCAACTCATAAAATTGGGACAGATATTATTTTATTAGCCAAAATGATAGCATGGACGTTACCAGTAGTTATTTTATTAAAACTGCAAAATGATTTTGGAACAATGCTCGTTTTCTTTGCTATTTTAGGTGGTGTCATTTTAGTTTCAGGTATCACTTGGAAGATTATTGGACCGGCATTTGGAACGGTGGCTGTTGTAGGTGGAACGGCATTATATATGGTTATTTCAACAACTGGTCGATCAATTCTAGAAAAAGTTGGCTTTTCTGCCTACCAATTTGACCGAATTGATAACTGGTTAGATCCATCAAAAGATACATCCGGAACAGGATATCAATTATGGCAAAGTATGAAAGCCATTGGATCAGGACAAATGACTGGTAAGGGATTTAACGTGTCAAATGTTTATGTT
Organism: Dellaglioa sp. CoH-56-MRSF-12; assembly: GCF_056782075.1. Next base: position 130,269 of record NZ_JBXAYD010000004.1, on the reverse strand, counting down.
CCCGTCCGTGAATCTGATATGATTTTTTCTGTTATCGGCGAAAACTTTGGGTTTATTGGTGGTTGTATTTTAATCTTTATTTATTTCTTACTCATTTATCGAATGGTTCGTGCAACCTTTGATACGAAGAATGAATTTTATGCTTACTTATCTACTGGGGTCATTATGATGATTTTATTCCATGTTTTTGAAAACATTGGGATGAGTATTGGGTTACTACCTTTAACAGGTATTCCATTACCATTTGTCAGTCAAGGTGGGTCTGCTTTAGTAGGAAATATGATTGGAATTGGCTTAATTATGTCAATGCGATACCATCATAAGAGTTACATGTTCAGTAGCGAAGACGAAGATTTTGATAAAAAGATAAGGCAGTGATTCTATTATGGAATCACTGTTTTTTAAAACTAGGAGGTTTTGATGATGATTGATTTTTATTGGTATCCTAAATGTTCAACTTGTAGAAAAGCAAAACAATGGTTAGACGAAAATGAGGTTGAATACCATATAATAGATCTTATCCAAGAAACACCAAAGGCGAGTCTAATCGAAAAATGGTTGAATGAGTCTGGTCTTCCAGCAATATCTTTTTTTAATACACAAGGAAATAAGTATCGTGAATTAAATCTAAAAGATAAACGACCAACGATGACAATTCAGCAATCAAGTCAAATTTTAGCATCAGATGGGATGTTAATGAAACGTCCGGTATTAACTGATGGAACAAAATTAACGACCGGATTCAGTGAAGATGTTTTTACAGAGACATGGTTAAATAAATAAAACTGTTGACATTAAATTTTAATCTAGCTATAATCAACTACAATAAGAAATACAGATAAGACGTTTTGAAAAGATGAGTAAATTTTAGTAATTAGTTAAGAGAATCCTGGTAGCTGAAAAGGGATCAAAATTACGGAATTGAATATGGTCTTGGAACGTTTGGTAGATGAGCAATGTTAATCTACCTTGGGTACGCCCAATACAGCGGAAAGGTATCGGTTATATTAAAACCCGTACCTGATGAGATTGTTATCGTGAGGTAACAATAAAACAAGGTGGTAACACGTGAAGTTTATAACTTCTCGTCCTTCCGTTTATTAAACGGGGGATGGGAGGTTATTTTTTTGCAGAAAAATTAGGAGGTATTAACATGATTGAGTTTAAAAATGTATCAAAAGAGTTTATCACGAAAAGTGGTAAGGTTAGCGCTGTTTCTGATGTGAATCTTTCGGTGGAAGATGGTAGCATCTTAGGTATTGTAGGATATTCAGGTGCTGGTAAAAGTACATTAATTAGAATGCTGAATGGATTAGAGACACCAACTTCGGGTGAAGTTGACGTTAATGGCGCTAAAATCGCATCTTTATCGGGTAGAACATTGAGAAAGCAACGTCAAAAAATTGGCATGATTTTTCAACATTTTAATTTACTCTGGTCACGAACGGTTGTGGAAAACATCATGTTTCCACTTGAACTTGCTGGAATAAGTAAAACTGAGCGGTTGTCCAAAGCTGAAGAATTAACAACATTAGTTGGGTTAAAAGGTAAAGAAAATGCATATCCTTCTGAGTTATCTGGTGGACAAAAGCAACGAGTTGGGATTGCTAGGGCTTTAGCGAATGATCCTGAAATTTTGATTTGTGATGAAGCAACAAGTGCGCTAGATCCACAAACAACAGATGAAATATTAGATTTATTACTTCAAATTAATCATAAATTGAAATTAACAATTGTATTAATCACTCATGAAATGCATGTGGTTCGTAAGATATGTGATCACGTTGCTGTAATGGAATCTGGAAAATTAGTGGAGAGTGGACTTGTCTTAGACGTCTTTAAGCGTCCGAAACAAGACGTCACAAAACGATTCGTTAATCAGGAGGTCACACCAGCTCTACATGATACTGAACTTGCTGTAAATGAATTAATTGAAGCTTATCCACAAGGGTTGATTGTTCAATTAACCTTTCACAGTACGCAGACGCAAATGCCAATTATCTCTGAAATGTTAAGACAAATTCCAGAAGTTGATTTTAATATCGTTGAGGGTTCCATTCATCAAACTCAAGGTGGCCCAATTGGAACATTATATATTCAATTAACTGGTCCAAAAATAAGTTTAGATCAAACCGTTCCATTCTTGCAAAAAATGAAAGTAGAAACGGAGGTATTGCATTATGGGGACTAATACTTGGGCGTCATATTTTAACTTTAATGCTGTTAACTGGGATGAATTCTGGTCAAATACTTGGGAAACAATCAGTATGACATTAATATCTACAATAGCCGTTACAATTTTGGGTATTATCTTAGGTCTTATTTTATTTGAAACAAAACAAAAAACGACCGGTAAAATAAGTATCTGGGTAAAAATAATTAATTGGATTGTTTCAGCCATGGTTAACATTTTTCGTTCAATTCCGTTTATTATTTTAATTGTCTTATTATTGCCTTTTACTAAGGCTTTAGTTGGTTCTATTATTGGACCGATTGCAGCATTGCCAGCTCTAATCCTCTCGGCGGCTCCATTTTATGCACGAATGGTGGAACTTGCTTTTCGTGAGATTGATTATGGTGTGATTGAAGCAGCTGAAGCAATGGGTGCTAACAAGGCACAAATCATTTGGAAAGTACTATTACGAGAAAGTTTACCAGCTCTTATTTCAGGGGCGACAGTTACTGGAATTACAATTATTGGGTACACGGCAATGGCTGGTACGATTGGTGCCGGTGGGCTAGGAAATTGGGCTTTCATTGAAGGTTATGGTGCTAATAATAATACTGTTACACTAGTTGCAACGGTCACAATCATCATTATTGTTGCCATTTTTCAACTTATTGGTGATCATTCAGCTAAATTAATCGATAAACGAAATAATTAAGGGGTAACCTCATGAGAATAAACAAAAAGTTCATTTTTTCATTTCTATTTTTGACTCTTTTATTAGCTGGATGCGGGAAACAATCAAATGGAATGACTACTTTGACAATTGGTGCTAGTAATATGCCCCATGCAGAAATTCTAGATCATGTAAAACCAATGTTGGCAAAAGAAGGTATCGATTTAAAAGTTAAAGTTTTTCAGGATTATGTGATGCCTAATAAAGCGACTGAATCTGGTGATTTAGATGCTAATTATTTTCAACATAAACCATTTTTAGATAATTGGGACAAACAGAATAATGGTGATTTAATAAGTGTTGGAAATGTTCATCTTGAACCAATCGGTGTCTATTCTAAACAAGTTAAAAAGTTAACTGATTTGAAGAAAGGAAGTACGGTTTTAGTATCTAACAGTATTTCAGATTATGGTCGTGTTTTAACTATTTTTAAAGATGCTGGATTAATAACCCTGAAAAAAGGGACAGACGTGGCAACTGCAAATTTTGCTGATATCAAAACAAATAAATTAAATTTAGTTTTTAAGCATACGTATGAGCCAAAATTGATGTCTGATTTATATGAAAATAATGAAGGCTCAGCCATCATTATTAATGCAAATTATGCGGTTGAAGCTGGATTAAATCCAACGAAACAAGCTATTGCATTAGAACGTAGTACATCATCATATGCGAATTTAGTTGCTGTCGCACCAAAAAATAAAGATAATCCTGCGATTAAAAAGTTAGTTAAAGCACTACAATCTAAAAAGACACGCGAATGGATTTTGAATAAGTATAAAGGTGCCGTTATTCCTGCAAAATAAAGAGAATTGAATTAGTCGACATGACTAATTCAATTCTCTTTATTTTGCAATTTTATTAATTAGCCATTTGAAAATAGCTAAATCTGATGGTTCTCTTATATAAGACATTTCGGGATGCCATTGAACACCTAAAATGAGACCGTCATTACTACTGATACCTTCAATTAGGCCATCTGAACTTGTCGCAATGGCCGTTAATGAATCACCTAAACGGTTAATGGCTTGGTGATGGTACGTATTGACACGAAGCGTTGAACCATAAGTATCTGATAAATAATTATTTGCTTTAATCGATACAGAATGTGTGGCGTATTCTGGTAATGTTGGATCTTGTAAATGCTTAACTTGCCAATTTGAATAGTCACTTAAATCTTGATAGAGTGTTCCACCAAAAAAGACGTTAAGTATTTGTAGTCCACGGCAAATACCAAGTATTGGTATTTTTCGAGAAATAGCTTCCTTGATTAAAGCGAGCTCCATTTCGTCACGTGGGGGATTTAATTCTTCTAATTTTGGATGAGGTTCTTGGCCGTATAAGATTGGTGAAACATCTTGACCACCTGCTAATAGTAAACCATCTACCAAATCAAGATAACTAGATGCGTTTGCTAAATCAGTAGGAATGATTAGTGGTAAACCGCCAACTTCAATAATGGCATCAATATAGCCTTGAGGTGTATAAGTAATTTCGTTAATGTGCATGCCTGTAATTGGATTTCGATTAGGATTTCCAACAATACCGATAATAGGTTTCATAAATGAACCTCCTCAAAATTTACTTTTTATTAGTTTAACTTAATTAAATAAAGATTGCGAGTCTCGAGGCTCCATTGAAATGGATAATTTATTAAGATAGAATGGAATATATTAATGAATCGGAGGAATGCTAAAATGTCGACACTTGAGGTTAAAAATTTACATGTAGAAATTGAAGATAAAGAAATTTTAAAAGGTGTTAATTTAAAAATGTCGACTGGAGAAGTACACGCAATCATGGGTCCAAATGGAACAGGTAAATCAACTTTATCTGAGGCCATTATGGGGAATCCTGCGTATAAAGTGACAGAAGGCGAAGTATTGCTGAATGGTGTAAACATTTTAGAACTACCTGTTGATGAGCGAGCTCGAGCAGGATTATTTTTAGCAATGCAATATCCTTCAGAAATTCCTGGTGTAACAAATGCTGAATTTATGCGTGCAGCAATCAACGCACGTCGACCGGAAGATAAACAAATCCCAATTCGAGAATATTTAAAGAAATTAGATAAAACGATGACAACTTTAGATATGACTGAGGAAATGGCTGATCGTTATTTAAATGAAGGTTTTTCAGGTGGCGAAAAGAAACGTAATGAAATTTTACAACTGATGATGATTGAACCAAAATTTGCTATTTTAGATGAAATTGATTCAGGTCTAGACATTGATGCATTGAAAGTTGTTTCGAGAGGCGTAAATGAAATGTTGAAAAATGCGGAATTTGGAACACTTATGATTACGCATTACCAACGTTTGCTGAACTATATTGTGCCTGATGTGGTGCACGTTATGATGGATGGACGGGTTGTTAAAACGGGTGGCGCCGAACTTGCAGAAAAACTGGAAGAAGAAGGCTATGCTGGTTTGCGTGATGAATTAGGGCTAGACATTACTTTAACAGACGAGAACCTTTAGTGGAGGGCCGGAAAATGATTGATTTGAAGCTCTTAGAACAAAGTATAATTGATTTTTCAAATTTAAAACAAGAACCTGAGTGGTTTCAACAATTAAGAAGAGATGCCTTTGTAAAAAAAACATTACTAGCGCTTCCTTCATTTGAAAAAATTAGATACCAAAAATGGCCCATTATACCTGAAACACTGGTTAAAGAATCAGGGGAATTTGTTTCAAAAAAATCGGATGAAAATACGTTTATTCAAGTTGGATCTCGAACGATTAGTTTAAATATATCTGAGGAATTAAAAGAAAATCATGTTATTATTTGCGACTGGTCAACCGCGTTAGTGGAACATGCAGATTTAATTAAGAAATATTTTATGACTAAGGCAGTTAAATGGGATAGTGATTTGTTGACCGCAACGCATTTAGCACAATTAACCGGTGGTTTGTTTATTTATGTACCTAAAAATGTTGTATTAGACAACCCAATTACAACTTATTTAACGCAGGATGCACGGGACAATCAGGACTATGTACAGCATGTTTTAATTGTCGCAGCAGAAAATAGTCAGTTTTCATATCTAGAAAATCGTTCAACAGTCGGTGATCAGATCACAACCGCAAATATTATTGTGGAAGTGATTGCTAAAGCTAACAGTCATGTTAAATTTGCTGGAGTTGATCAATTAGGGGAACATACAACAGCATATATTAACCGTCGGGGTTATTTATTAGGCAATGCAAAAATAGATTGGTCAATTGGATTACTTAATAATGGCAATATAATTGGCGATTTCGATTCTGATTTAATTGGTGCAGGTTCTCACGCAGATGTTAAAGTTGTTGCGATTTCAACAGGAAATCAGATTCAAGGGATTGATACACGGGTGACGAATTATGGTAAACATTCAATTGGTCAAATTCTGCAACACGGTGTAATTTTATCGCGTTCTACATTAATATTTAATGGAATTGGCCATATTATTAAAGGTGCAAAGGGTGCGAATGCTCAACAAGAAAGCCGTGTGCTAATGTTATCCACAAAAGCACGTGGAGACGCTAATCCTATTTTATTAATTGATGAAAATGATGTTCAAGCTGGACATGCAGCTAGTGTTGGACGCGTGAATCAGGAACAATTGTACTATCTGATGAGTCGTGGATTACACAAAGAAGAAGCAGAAAGACTTGTTATTCGTGGATTCTTAGGACCTGTTTTAACGGCAATTCCGGCAGTTGATGTTCGTGAACGATTAATCGAAACAATAGAGGGGAAACTCATTAATGGTCAAAAATTTGAAAAAGTATCGCAATGATTTTCCTATTTTAAAGCAAATTGTGAATGATGAACCGTTAATTTATTTTGACAATGCTGCAACTGTTCAGAAACCACAAGCAGTTATTAATGCCATTTCACATTATTATGAAAATGATAATGCCAATGTACATCGTGGTGTGCATACTTTAGCCGAGCGTACAACACAGCAATTTGAAGATGTACGACAAGCTGTTGCTGATTTTATTCATGCAAAATATTCAGCTGAAATCTTATTTACAAAAGGGACAACCGAAAGTTTAAACTGGGTTGCTCAGGGTTTTGCACAGAATCGATTGAAACCAGGGGATGAGATTTTAATATCTATTATGGAACACCATAGTAACCTTGTTCCTTGGCAACAAGTCGCACAAGCAACTGGTGCTAAATTAGTTTACATCGACATAACAGATGATGGACAATTAGACATTAATGATGCGAAATTAAAAATGACAGCTAAAACTAAAATTGTATCGCTAACTCAAATTTCAAATGTTTTGGGGAGTATAAACCCCATCAAAGAATTAACGGACATGGCACATACAGTCGGTGCGGTTGTTATTTGTGATGGGGCGCAATCAATACCTTATATGCCGATTAATGTTCAGGAGTTAGATGTTGATTTTTTTGCTTTTTCAGGTCATAAAATGGGGGCTGCAACTGGTATTGGCGTTTTATATGGAAAAAGTAATTATTTGAACGAGATGCAGCCACTAGAATTTGGTGGTGAGATGATTGATTTTGTTGAAGAGCAACAATCAACCTTTAAAGATATTCCTTGGAAATTTGAAGCGGGGACACCTAATATTGAAGGGGTCATTTCATTAGGTGCTACTATTCACTATTTAAATGAAGTTGGAATGGTTAATATACAAGCACATGAACAGATGCTCATCACTGATTTATTACCTAAATTAAAAGCCATTTCTGGCATTACTGTCTATGGGCCAACTGAAAGTAAAAAACGATCAGGCGTTATTTCATTTAATTTGGAGGGACTACATCCGCATGACGTTGCGACAGCTCTTGATATGCAAGGAATTGCGGTTCGCGCGGGTCATCATTGTGCACAGCCATTAATGAAGTGCATGGGTGTATCGTCAACTGTTCGTATTAGTTTATATTTTTACAATACTTTAGAAGAAAATCAAAAATTTATTGACGCGTTAATCGCTACAAAGGAGTTCTTTAAAAATGGGACTATCTAAATTAGATAATTTATATCGCCAAGTTATTTTGGAACATGCCACACATCCGCATCATCATGGCTCACTAGTAAAGGGTCAGAAATCAATTGAACTCAGAAATCCAACCTGTGGGGATGTTTTAAAAGTTGAACTTATCATGAGTGACAACAAGGTTCAAGATGTTGCCTTTTCTGGGACGGGTTGTACGATTAGCCAGGCATCTGCAAGTATGATGACTGATGAAATTATTGGTAAAGCAAAAAATGAAATAGAAGAAATGGTGACAACATTTTCAAGAATGGTAACAGGTGAAACGATTGATGAAAATCTTTTAGGTGATGCTGCTATTTTAGAAGGTGTCGCTCAGTTTCCAGCTCGGATTAAGTGTGCCACATTAGCTTGGAAGGCAGTTTATCAAGCTATTAATTTAGAAAATTAGAGAGGAGGTAAGATATGAAAGAACTAGATGTTGGTGGTGAGTATGAATATGGCTTTAAAGATGATATTGAGCCTGTTTATTCAACTGGGCGTGGCTTAACCGAAGCGATTGTTCGAGAAATTTCGGCAGCAAAAAATGAACCAGAGTGGATGTTGGATTATCGACTTCGTGCCTTTGCCTTATATGAAAAGATGCCAATGCCAAGTTTTGGTCCTGATTTGTCTAAGTTAGATTTAGCTAATATGCGCTATTTTCAACGTGCTAGTGATAATGTTGCTAGAGACTGGGAAGATGTCCCAGATAAGATTAAAGAAACCTTTGACCGACTTGGTGTTCCAGAAGCTGAACGTAAATACTTAGCTGGCTCTTCTGCACAATATGAATCAGAAGTTGTTTACCATCATATGCGTGAAGATTTTGAAAAATTAGGAATTATTTTTATGAGTACAGATGCTGCCGTCCAAGAATATCCTGAATTGGTTAAACAGTATTTTGGCAAATTGGTTCCTGCCTCTAATAATAAATTTTCAGCTTTAAATTCGGCTGTTTGGTCTGGTGGTACTTTTATCTATGTACCTAAAGGTGTGAAGACCGAGGTGCCTATTCAAAGTTATTTCAGAATTAATGCGGAGAATACAGGACAATTTGAACGAACATTAATCATTGTTGATGAAGGCGCAAGTGTTAATTACGTTGAAGGTTGTACAGCACCTAATTATTCGGCAGACAGTTTGCATGCGGCAGTCGTTGAAGTGAACGTCATGAAAGATGCCTATTGTCGGTATACAACGATTCAAAATTGGTCAGATAATGTGTATAGCTTAGAGACAAAACGTGCTAGAGCCTTAGAAAATGCGACGATGGAGTGGGTTGATGGTAACCTTGGATCAAAAGTTACAATGAAATATCCAAGTATTTATTTAGATGGTCAAGGCGCACATGGCACAATGTTGTCGATTGCGTTTGCTGGTGGGAATATCGTTCAAGATACTGGGGCAAAAATGATTCACAATGCTAAAAATACGACTTCTTCGATTGTTTCTAAATCGTTATGTAAAGATGGTGGACGAGTTGATTATCGAGGTTATTTAAAATTTGGTAGACATAGTGATGGTTCGTTTGCACATGTCGAATGCGATACAATCATCATGGATGATAAATCAGCGAGTGATACGATTCCATTTAATGAAATTTTAAATGGCAATGTTTCTATGGAACATGAAGCTAAAGTTTCTAAAATTTCTGAAGAACAATTATATTACTTAATGAGTCGCGGAATTTCTGAAGCAAAAGCAACAGAGATGATTGTAATGGGATTTGTTGAACCGTTCACCAAAGAATTACCGATGGAATACGCTGTTGAATTGAATCGTCTGATTGAGTATCAGATGGAAGGCAGTGTGGGGTAAAATAGTTTAGAATGATGTTACTTTTCCTAAAAAGTAAATAAGGGGATAATAATTAAATGATATATGCACTGGAAATAAAAGGCTTAAAAAAAGAATATGCAACGGGTGTTAAAGCGTTACGTGGTATTGATCTGGCTGTAGAAGAAGGGGATTTTTATGCACTTTTAGGGCCTAATGGTGCGGGAAAATCAACGACAATTGGTATTATTACATCTCTTGTGAATAAAACAGCGGGAACAGTGAAGGTTTTTGATTACGATATTGATACCAATTTGGTACAAGCCAAACAACAAATTGGACTTGTCCCACAGGAATTTAACTTTAATCCTTTTGAAACGGTTCAACAAATTGTTGTTAATCAGGCTGGTTACTATGGTGTTCCTCATAAAGAAGCAATGGAGCGCAGTGAAAAATATTTAAAACAGTCAGATTTATGGGAAAAACGTAATGTACGTGCACGAATGCTTTCTGGTGGGATGAAACGAAGATTGATGATTGCCAGGGCATTAATGCATGAACCTCGGTTGCTCATTTTAGACGAACCAACTGCGGGTGTAGATATTGAGTTGAGACGTGAAATGTGGTCTTTTTTAAAGGAATTGAATGAGAATGGCACAACGATTATCTTGACGACTCATTATTTAGAAGAAGCAGAAACACTTTGTCGTCATATCGGTATTATTCAATCAGGTGAGTTGATTGAAAATACGAGCATGAAAACTTTATTATCAAAATTACAATTTGAAACGTTTATTTTCGATTTAGATGTGTATGATAAAAAGCCAGAAATTATAGGGTATAAAAATTCCTTTGAAGACGCGCAAACAATTTCTATCGAAGTTGAACGAAATCAAGGTGTTAATGGGATCTTTAAACAATTTGATGAACAAGGGATAAAAGTTCTTTCTATGCGAAATAAATCGAATCGATTAGAAGAGTTATTCTTGAAAATTACGGAAGAAAAGCACCAAGTGGGGGAGAAACATGTTTAATCAATATTTTACTGCATTAAAAAGTCTCGCAATAAAAGAAACTAATCGTTATTTGAGAATTTGGGTACAGACATTAGTACCACCAGTGATTACAACATCATTGTATTTTATTATATTTGGTAAAATGATTGGTGGCCGAATTGGTGCAATGGGTGGATTTTCATATATGGAATTCATTGTACCAGGGTTAATTATGATGTCGGTGATCACTAGTTCGTATGCTAATGTATCTTCGTCATTTTTTTCTCAGAAATTTCAGAAAAATATTGAAGAATTACTAGTTGCACCAGTACCAACGCATATTATTATATGGGGATTTGTTATTGGAGGACTTGGAAGAAGTGTTTTAGTTGGGGCACTTGTCACTATTATTTCATTATTTTTTGTACCTCTTCATGTTTTTTCGTGGGTCATTATTATTATCACACTTTTGATGACAGCCATTTTATTTTCATTAGCAGGATTAATTAATGGTATTTTTGCACAGTCATTTGATGATGTGTCAATTGTACCTACGTTTGTTTTACAGCCATTAACTTATCTTGGTGGTGTTTTCTATTCTATTTCAATGTTACCACCAGTTTGGCAGGCCATCTCTAAGATTAATCCAATTGTTTATATGATTTCAGGATTTAGATATGGTTTTTTAGGTAAGACTGATGTATCACTTGCTTTATCAATGATAATTCTTATTCTGTTTATTGGTGTTCTTTACTGGATTTGTTGGTATCTTATTAATAAAGGTAGAGGTTTGAGAAGTTAGGATAGCCAATGTAATAATCCTTCTTTCTTATTAATCATTCTGTGACGGTTGATCAATAATGAATCTGGATAGCACCAAAAACAAAAGTCTTATGGCTTTTGTTTTTTTGTTAGGGTACGAAAAATGGTACCAAAGATAGATATCGTAGACTCTTTAAAAGATAGATATAAGGTATATTTTGAAAAAATGTCTGTTTTTCAAGTAAATTATTATTAAAACACTAGAATAACGTTTATACTAGCTACATATAAAACTAAAAAGGAGATAAATAATGACTATAAATAAACAATTAATTAAAGATGATTTATACGAAGCAGTAAATGGTGAATGGTTAAAAACTGCCAAAATTCCTGATGATAAACCTGCGACGGGTGGTTTTAATGATTTAGCTGATGAAATTGATAAAACTTTGATGGCTGATTTTGAAAAAATGTCAGCTGATTCTAGTGTTAAAGCACCATTAATGCAAGAATTTTTAAACTATTATGCCTTAGCAGCTGATTTTGATCGACGTGAATCAGAAGGAACCTTACCATTGAAAAAAGTTTTAGCACCTTTAGAAAATTTAACAAGTTTAGCTGATTTCGATACTAAATGGGCAGATTTTGTTCGTGCGGGTTATCCAACACCACTTGGGTTTGATGTTGATGCTGATATGAAAAATGCTAAAATTAATGCTTTATTTGTGGCAGCTCCGAGTTTGGTTTTACCAGATAAAACGTATTATGAACGAGATAATTCACAAGCTGAAGGTTTACTTAAAGCATTTAGGGCGATGATGACTAAGTTATTAGTTGCTTTAGATTATAGTGAAGAAAATGCAAATCATGTTATTACAGAGGCACTAACTTTTGATCGTAACTTAGTGCCAAATGTCAAGAGTGCTGAAGAATCAGCTGATTATAGTAAAGCGTACAACCCACAAAGTTTCACAGAATTTAGTTCACAAAGTAGTAATTTAGATTTAAAATCAATTGTTAAAAATCTTTTAAATGGGAATGAACCAGAAAAAATAATTGTGACTGAACCTAAATTTTTATCATCTATTGATGAACTCGTGAATACAACTCATTTTACAGAATTTAAAAGTTGGTTAATTGTTAAAACAGTAGGGAGTCTTAGTTCATATTTATCAGATGACTTACGTGTTATTGCTGGTGAATACGGGCGTGCATTATCTGGAAGCAAGGCACCGAAAAAACAACAAAAGTTTGCTTATTATCTAGCCATGGGAACCTATAGTGGGGTTGTGGGCGAATATTATGGATATAAATACTTTGGTGAAGATGCTAAAGCAGACGTTCAACAGATGGTTGAAAAGATGATTAATGTTTATCAAAATAGATTGGCTACTAATAATTGGTTAACAAGTACTACACGTGATAAGGCAATTTTAAAATTAAGTAAATTAGGTATTCAAGTTGGGTATCCAGATAAAATTAACCCGCTTTATCAAAAAATGCACGTTAATATGGAAAAAACATTGCTAGAGAATGCAATGGCCTTTGATAAATTAGCCACTGAAGATATGTTTAGTAAGTGGGATAAACCTGTCGATCGTGATCTTTGGGAGATGAGTGCAGCAACAGTTAATGCTTATTATCATCCCTTTAAAAATATCATTGTCTTTCCAGCGGCTATTTTACAAGCACCATTTTATAGTTTAGAGCAGAGTAGTAGTGCTAACTATGGTGGTATTGGAGCAGTTATTGCGCACGAGATTTCACATGCTTTTGATAATAATGGTGCGCTATTTGATGAGTATGGTAATTTGAATAATTGGTGGAGTGAAGCCGATTTGACCCATTTTAAAGAATTATCACAACAAATGATTACTGAATTTGACGGAACTGAATTCGCAGGCCAAAAAGTTAATGGGACTTTAACAGTTTCTGAAAATATTGCTGATGCTGGTGGGCTTAGTTGTGCACTTGAAGCGGCTAAATCTGAAGACGATACTGATTTTGAAGCATTTTTCATTAATTGGGCACAAGTATGGCGAATGAAGGCTTCAACACAGTATATGCAATTGTTATTATCAATTGATGTTCATGCCCCTGCTAAGTTGCGTGCTAATATTCAAGTTCAAAATTTAGCAGAATTTTATGATGCCTTTGATATTGTTGCAAGTGATGCAATGTATAAAGCAGTCGATGAACGCGTTAATATTTGGTAAATGATTAATTAAGACAAATTAAAAGGACATTATCAAAATGATAATGTCCTTTTTGCTGCGATTGTTTATCCGTAATACTTAAAGGTAGCATATTATAATACTTCGTTCTCTGTAATTTTTTCTTCCAAAACGTTGAAATTATATTCAGAAAGTTCATTTAAGCCATTTTTACTCTCATCAAAGAAAGCAGTTAAACTTTCAGATAACATTAGATTGATAACACGACCAGCTTCAAATTGAACTAAGATAACTGGAATATGAGCTTCTACTGCCATACCAACTTCAAACATAGTACCAGAGTCAGGTTCGTTATCTTCGTCTTCTTTGTAGTCTAAGATAGCAACAACAACGTCTGCGCGATGAACTTGGCGTGTGTCAGCTAAATAAACTGCACGTTGCCATTGTTGACTGAATTGTTCATATTGTTTACTTTGATTATCTTGGGGCAAGTAAATATTGTCACTATCAATTGTTTTGTTCTCTTTTAATGCTGCAACAACTTGAGAAACACGTTCACGTTGTTTGTCGCTAAAAAATGGACCTGCTAAATAAACTTTATTCATTAATATCGTCTCCTGGAATATATATTTGCTTTTTTAAGTATAGCATGACATTTTAAAAATGGGCACAAAAAAAGAAGACAATGAAGTCTTCTTTTTCAATTTCTAAACACCGTAAACGAATTGACCTGAATTAAAGTGGTCAGCTGAAATAACGTAAACGTTACCACTATTACGTAAAGTAAAGTTAGCTAAATCATTTAATAAGTTATTGGTTGTTTTTCCAGGTTCAGTATCGATAATTTGACCATCACTAATTAAACCAGGGAATACAGCGTCTTCGTTAATTAATAAAGTATTAACACGATGTTGCGTTAATAGAGCAAACAAATCGATTGGGTTTGTTTTGCTTGGATTAACTTCATCAAGTGAACGAGCACGATCCAATAAATGATCAATTGTTTGATTGATTAAAATTTGATTTTGATCTAACAAATCTTTTTCAATTTCTGTAGTTGTTAGGGCACTAGGTGATTTTTTAATTGTAATTTCTGAATTAACTGATTTTAATTTTGTTAATTCATGGAATAAGCTTTGATTTTTAGGTAGTCCAATAAGGAAAAGACGTTTATAAATTAATTCGGGATGGGTAACTAGGAATTTTTCAATTGCCAAGTAGTAATTTCTATTATCAATCGCTTTTTCTTCATCCTTAGTATTTAACCCATGGAGGGCGCCAGTAGGGCCATGAGTGGTCGTGGTATCTGTACTTTCAGGACCAAGAGTTGATACCATGTCGATAGGAGCATCCTCTGGGAGTTCTTGTTTCAATAAGACACCTTCTTTGAATTGATGTAATTCAAATGAATCACGGTGTAAGCTTAGGATTGTTCCTGATAATTTTGTTGCTTGTTGAGCTAATAAAGGTAAAGTGTATGCTTCAGGACCAACAATAACTTTATCTACTTCAATAGCGTGATTTAAATTAAATTTAAAGTAATCGTTAGGTGTTAAGTAAAGTGCGATACTAGGGAATTGACCGATTTTATCTGCAATTTCATTAATAAAATTAACCAATTGTGTTTCAATTAGTTCCCAAGTTTTCTTAGGTACATCCGAATGAGCTTCTTTGGCAGTTTTTAAACTAGTTTTTAGTTTTAACTGATTCTTCGCAGCAAAATTAATACCTGGATATGTTTTGATAAAGATTGATACAATGGGTTCTTCTTTGATTGTGAGTAATTTTTTCAAATTGTTATGCATTGACATAATGGTTCCCCCTTTATATGATTACCTTTAGTATAACATCATGAAAACGGTTATCCAACTTATATGGTTACGTTTTCATAAAAGGAGTAAATATGATTTATTTAGAAAAAGATAACAAAAATATTAAAAAAATGGAAGCTTACATGAAAAATAATTTTTCTTACTTAGGGATTAAGACACCAAGTCGACGTGAACTAACAAAGGACTTGATGAAAGAATCTAAGAGTTGGCCTCTAGAAGAGTTAATCTCACAAATTTTAGCTTATTATGGTCGTGAAGAAAGAGAGTATCAATATGTTGCAATCGACTTAGCACAAAAAAATCTTAAACGATTGACGGTTGATGAAGTCCAAGTATTGGTTGAGTTAATTAAGGTTAAACCATGGTGGGATTCAGTAGATGCTTTACGTAAGGTTATTAGTGACTTTTTAAAATTAAGTCCGATAAATTTTAACGATATTAGTAAGCAATTTGAAAACCATGATAATTTCTGGATGCGTCGTGTGGGTATAAATCTTCAGTTAGGCTATCGTGAAGAAACTAATCTAGCTTACTTATCAAAGATGATTTTGAATGATAGAACAACAGATGAATTTTTCATCCAAAAAGCGATTGGTTGGTCATTACGTGAGTATGCTAAGACTGATGAAAATTGGGTTATAACTTTTATTGAGAGCCATGATCTATCAAAGCTAGCTGTGCGAGAAGGACTTAAACATGTGAAGACAAAATAAAAAAGACTGATTTTATTCAGTCTTTTTTGCTTATTTTAAGGTTAAGAATTTATCTCCGGCAAGGTCTCTGTAGAAATTTGCTTTAATTGCTTGTTGATAAGGCATGTACCAAATATAACCAATTCCAAGTGTCACGATTGATAATAGGTACCAACCAACCAGACTTAACTCTATTACGAATAAATCAAATTTGTGTCCGTTCATTAATTCACGGCTTAACGTTATTTTTTTATTAATACTGATGTCAGGATGATTTGGGTTATCTGTTAAGTCTTTGTTAATCATAAAGACTTGTGAATAAGAATAGTATTTAATAATTCCTGGGACAATAAGCAAGAGAGTCCAAAGTGTACTATAAATGGTTTTGAGAATGGCGATACCAATAGATGGGAAAAATAATTCATTTGAGAAAACTTGGAAACTTTGTGTAAATGCATGTTCTGGTGTTTTTTGTGAACTGACCCAAGTTAAGAATGTATATGAAACACCTACAAGTAGAATTTGAAAAATAAGATAAAGAACAACGACAGTTGCTGAAATTATAGGACTGATAGCTGATGATTGGTTATTATTTTCAGTAGAATATAAATTCATAATGTCTGCGTACTCAGTAGAATATAAGCGAGAATAAACAATAAAAATAAGGATTGCTAGTAAGCTAACTAGGATAGCTGACTTCCAGTGTCCTTTAAGTAATGCCTTTGATTCAGATTTCAGTTGTTGTCTCGTTTTTAGTGGTTTTTCCATGATGTGTGTCTCCTTAATTGTATATGTTTTAATAATATTTTAAGCATACATTAAACCAAATATTAAGTCTATACTGACAGATTGAGAATGTGAGTATTTCAATATTTTTAGACGGTATAAAAGTGAAACAAACCAAACTTTTTGTTAGATTGTAGTAAGATGAATAGCGTAATCTATATTAATGGAAGAAGAGTGAGCTAATGGTAAATAAAATGAAGGCCATCGCAGCATTTGGAAAATTTCCGACAGAAGATAAAAATGCATTACGAGATGTCAAAATCGATAAACCGACACCTGAAAATCATGATATTCTTGTGAAGGTAACGGGTATTTCAGTGAATCCAATAGATTATAAATCAAGAATGTTAATTGATTCTGAAGAAAAATTACTTATTTTAGGTTTCGATGCAATCGGGGTCGTCTCTGAAATAGGATCAGAAGTAACACAATTTAATAGTGGTGATAAGGTTTTTTATTTAGGTGTCAATAATCGTTCAGGAAGTAATGCTGAGTATCAGCTAGTTGATGAACGACTAGTTGGAAATGCACCCAAGAAAATAACAGACAGTGAAGCAGCCGCTATGCCACTAACAGGTGTAACAGCATGGGAAGCATTATTTGAAAAATTAAATTTCATTCCAGAGAAAAATGCCAATAGTGGAAAATCAGTTTTAATTATTAATGGAGCTGGTGGTGTAGGCTCTATTGCTATTCAACTTGCTAAATGGGCTGGTTTGACTGTTATCACGACCGCTTCAAGATTAGAAACGAGCGATTGGGTTAAAAAGATGGGCGCTGATATTGTCATTAATCACCGAAAAGATTTGAAGAAACAATTAGTTAAATTAAATATTAATGAAGTTGATGGTATTCTAATATTGCACTCAACAGAAACTTATTTTGATTTAGCAGCAGATATCATCAGACCTCAGGGTATTATTACTTCAATTGTGGGCACATCTGATAATTTACCAATTGGTAAATTAAAAAATAAAAGTAATGAGTTTAAATGGCTAACAGTTTTTACTAAAGGTGTATATTACACGGCAGATATGAGCTCTCAAGGTAAAACATTAAATCGCTTAGCCACGTTATTAGATGAAGGCAAACTAAAATCAACGATGACTAAATCATTGGTGGGGATTAACGCCGATAATTTACGAACGGCTTCTGAAGTTGTTGAAAATGGTAAGATGATTGGAAAGTTTGTAATAACTGGTGAATTTAACGCGGAGGTATAAGCTATTGAGTAAAAAAGAAATTAGAAAAATGATTATTAACAAGATGGTTGATTTGGCAAAAAATAAGGTCCTTGAAAAAAGGAATCAGGAGAAGGCAATTATTGATAAAGTTTTACAATCTGAAGAATGGGAATCGGCTGATTCAATCGGATTAACAATTAGTCAATCGATTGAGTTTAGTACTAACGAATTACTATTGGCGGCACTGTCTCAAGGTAAGAGGGTGTATATACCAAAAACGATGCCTGAAAAGCAACTTGCATTTTTACCTTACTTATCTATTGAACAGGTGCTTATAAAAAGTGATTATGGACTATTAGAACCTGAATATAATGTTGCACTTGAAAAGAATAATTTAGATTTAGTGATTGTACCAGGAGTTGGGTTTAATTTAGAGAATAATCAAAGGATTGGCTTTGGCGGTGGTTATTATGATCGGTATATTGCAAAATATCAACCAAAAACAATTTCACTTTGTTTGGACGTTCAAAATGTAATTTCTGAGAAATGGACAAGTAATCAGTTTGATATTAAAATTGATAAAATTATTACAGTATAAGTTCTATTTGAATAAATCCTTAACAAAATACAGTTTAATAATATTATTTACATTAATATACGAATATAGTAAAATTGTAATTGCTCATTAATGAGATAAACACGAACAAATGTATTTATGAAAAGGAGATTTAAAATGATTAATCGCATTAAATCATATTTTGAAATTGATCAGTTACATACAACGGTTAAACGCGAAATGTTAGCTGGTTTTACAACGTTTATATCAATGGCTTACATATTATTTGTTAATCCTACGATTTTAAGTGCTTCGGGGATGGACAAAGGGGCAGTATTTACTGCAACTGCATTATCAAGTGCTTTAGGCTGTATTTTAATGGGTATTTTAGCTAAATACCCAATAGCAACAGCTCCCGCATTGGGTATTAATGCCTTTTTCTCATATTCAGTTGTTATAGGTATGGGAATTCCATGGCAAACAGCTTTAGCAGGTGTATTTGTAGCATCACTAATTTTTATTTTAATTACTATTTTTAAACTACGCGAAATGATTATTAATGCTATTCCAAGTAACTTAAAATACGCTATCTCAAGTGGTATTGGTTTATTTATTGCTTTTATCGGTTTACAAGATGGTGGCTTAATTATCGCAAACAAATCCACAGTTGTGGGCCTAGGTCCATTGACCGTTGGTACAACATGGTTAACAATCTTTGGCTTAATTGTTACTGCAATTTTAATGGTTAGACGTGTTCCAGGTGGTATTTTTATTGGGATGTTTGCAACAGTTATTCTAGGATTCATCACAGGATTAATTAAAATGCCAACACAAGTTGTTGCCGGTGCCCCAAGTTTGGCCCCAACATTTATGCAAGGCGTTAAACATATTAGTGATATTAACACGGTTCAGTTATGGGTAGTCGTTTTAACCTTCTTGTTAGTTACTTTCTTTGATACTGCTGGAACACTTGTTGGGTTAGCTCAACAAGCCGGATTCATGAAAGACAATAAAATGCCTCGTGTCGGTAAAGCTTTAGTTGCTGATTCAACAGCAATGCTTGCTGGCTCTGTTTTAGGAACATCTCCAGTTGGTGCATATGTTGAGTCTTCAGCAGGTATCGCCGTTGGTGGACGCTCAGGTTTAACGGCTGTTACAACTGGATTATTATTTATTGTCGGGATATTTTTCTCGCCATTATTATCAGTTGTAACAACACAGGTCACTGCTCCAGCATTAATTATTGTTGGTGTATTGATGGCACAATCTTTAACAAAAATCGAATGGACAAAAATGGAAATTGCAATTCCAGCATTTTTAATTGTAATTGGTATGCCATTAACTTATAGTATCTCTGACGGGATTGCTTTGGGAATGATTTTTTATCCAATTACAATGATTGCTGCTGGTCGTCGAAAAGATGTTCATCCAATCATGTACGGACTGTTCTTTGTGTTCTTACTTTTCATGTGGATTTTAAATGTTTAAATAAAATAGCAAACGTAAATGACAGATCTACTATAAACATGGTATTATTTAGACTAAGAGTTTAAAGCGAACAAAAATAATACAATAGGAATGGAGAATATGATGACAAGCGAAAAGATACACATTGGATTACTTTTTGGTGGTAATTCATCAGAACATGACGTTTCAAAACGTTCAGCACATAATATCTACGATGCAATGGATAAAAATAAGTACGAAGTTAGTTTATTCATGTTTACAAAGGAAGGTGTACTACTTGGAGATGCTGCTTCACGTCGCATTTTTGATGGCGAACCAGAAGCAAAAGTTGTTGAAGATGTCTTACCAACAATTGATTTTACAAATCCGTTAGCTAATATCATGAGTTTAACTGAAGTTAAAGATATTGATCTTTTTTATCCAGTTATTCATGGTAATATGGGTGAAGATGGTACAATTCAAGGATTATTTAAACTTTTAGATAAACCATATATTGGTAGTGATGTTCGTTCATCAGCAATTTCATTTGATAAAGATTTAACTAAGAAAATGTTAACGTTAAATAATATCAGAAATACTAAATATTTGGTTGTTAAGGCCAACAATCGTGCTGAAATGACTTACGCACACATTAGTAAGGAACTTGGAGAAGTTGTTTTCATTAAACCAGCTAACCAAGGATCATCAGTTGGTATTCATAAGGCACATAACGAAAAAGAATTCCTTGAAGGTATAGAAGATGCATTTTTATATGACACAAAGCTTTTAGTTGAAGAATCAATCGAAAATCCTGATGAAATTGAATGTTCAATTCTTGGAAATACTGATTTAAAAGCTTCAAAATTAGGTGCAGTTATCGTACCTAAATCTGATGTATTTTACGATTACAATAATAAATTCGTTGATGCTTCAGGTGTGGAATTTGAAATGCCTGTTGAATTACCAGATGAATTAACAAAAGAAATCCAAGACATGTCATTACGTGCTTTTGAAGCATTGGGTTGTCGTGGTTTAGCACGAATTGATTTCTTAGTTAAAGATGGTATTCCATATCTTGGTGAACTAAATACGTTACCTGGATTCACAAACATTTCGCTTTATCCACAATTGTGGGAAGTTTCAGGAATTGGTTATTCAGAATTAATTGATAAATTAATCCAATTAGCATTCGACGAACATGCCGCTGTTAAAGAATTACATTATGACTTTACTGAATTACCTGAAATCTAAATTTTAAGAAGATTATTAGTCTGGAGACAGCACTAGTAATCTTTTTTATTTGAGTGAAGGAGAGAATAGAATATGGAAAGATGCCCATGGGCCCAATCGGGTAATCAGTTAATGCAAGATTATCATGATGAAGAATGGGGAAAGCCGCTTTATGGCGATCAACAACTATTCAGATTATTGAGTTTAGAATTAATGCAAGCAGGGTTGAGCTGGAAGACCGTTTTAAATAAACGTAATCATTTTAATCACGCTTTTGAAAATTTTTCAATTTACAAAGTTAGTCAATTTGATGAAGATAAAATTGCGGAACTAATGGAAAATGCAGATATTATTCGAAATAAGCAAAAAATTATCGCTATTATCGCGAATGCACAGGCGATCATAAGAATGAACCAAGATGGGCAATCATTTGATTCATTTTTATGGGAATTTGTAGCAAATAAACCAATTAATAATCTCTGGCGACATGCAGAGGATGTTCCAGCTGAAACCGACATTTCAAAAAAGTTATCTAAAGAATTGAAGAAATTAGGGTTTAAGTTTGTTGGTCCTAAAATTATTTATTCATTGATGCAAAGTATGGGTATGGTAGATGACCATATTACTTTATGTAAATTCAAGACAAAATAAAAAGAAATTAACCAATTATGGCTAATTTCTTTTTTTATTTTTTAAGATTATTTTTAAGAGCAGGTGTGTTATTTAAATCTGTTCGAACAACTAAGACATCAGAAACAGCAACTCGAGTTACGTATTCTGTAACTGAACCAATTAATAATCGTTCGACTGCATTCAATCCAGTAGCGCCGATCACAATTAAATCAATATCTAAATTAATAGGAACATTTTTAGCAATAACTACTTTTGGAGAACCATACTCAATTGAGTAGTCAACATTCTTAAGACCAGCTGCTTTTGCTTGTGCAATATACTTATTCAATGTCTCTTTTGCTGTATCACTAACTTGTTCAACCATTGACGTATCAAAACTTGAGATATTTTGGAATGCTCTAGTGTCAATAACATGCAAAAGATGAAGTGTAGAATCTTCGCCATTTCTTAAAGCTACTTGTACTGCTTTTTCGAATGCTAATTTTGCTTCATCAGAACCATCTACAGGAACTAAAATATTTTTATATTGTTGTAACATGGTCGGCCACCTCTTTCTTTTATATACCTCTATTTTACGACAAAACGAATGAAAATAGAAGTAAAAACGGTTACAAAGTTAGATTAATGCATAAAAAAAGATAAAATAATTGTTAAAGCACCAACCGTAAGGCAGGCTAGAGTAACTAGTATCCCACAAAATATGGGTATAAAAATGATTACTGAAATTAAGCCAACTAAGCTTTCAATACAGATAATTAACCCAAAGACAAGTAGTATTGAGCTTAGCACCTGGTTTGACTCAGGTTTAAATATCATAAAATTTTTGTTGCGATGTGAGAATAAGTAATAGCCGATAGTCAAGAGTAAGAGTGAAAGAACGGCTAAAAGTATCCGAATTAACATTTAAAGACTCCTTTATTCTTAATAAAAAAAGTCTGAGCAAACATAGTTTGCCCAGACCATCAAAGCAAAAGCTTTGGAATATCCGCGTAGTGCCGTTAATCATCTTCGTGAGTTGAGCCCGCAGTGAAGCAGGTGGCATCGACTGTACTAGCCTCTAACTACCAAGTGAAAAGGCTTGAAATTAGCTAGCCTATCAAGTTGACGCCTAGGTATAATTATTTGTTCGGTCAACATTCTAATAAGATAACGCGTACACTTCAGAACTTCATCTTTAATATAGCACAGACTTTTAAAAGGTGCAACAATTATGATGTAAGCGGCAACAAATCATCTTTTTGATGGATGTAATTTACTATATTGTTCTTTAAGTCCTTGTTCATAACGCCCGTTTGCTTTAGGCTCATAATAATTAGCATCTTTCAATTTATCTGGAAGATATTGTTGGGCAACCCAATCATTTGGATAGTTATGTGGAAATTTATAACCAATACCATGACCTAAATCTGCAGCACCTTTGTAATGTGAATCTTTTAAATGAGCAGGAATATCTCCAAAACCACCTTTTTCAATATCAGCAATTGCATTATTTATGGCAACATTTGCCGAGTCTGATTTGGGTGAGAGGCAGAGATCAATTACTGCGTTAGACAGAGGTATTTTAGCCTCTGGAAAGCCAATTTTTTCTGCCGCCTGTACAGCAGTTAAGGTTCTAGCACATGCTGCAGGGCTACTTAATCCGACATCTTCGTATGCCATTGTGATTAAACGCCTTGCAATTGTAGGTAAATCACCAGCAAGAATTAAACGTCCTAAGTAATGTAAAGCCGCGTTAACATCGGAACCTCTTACTGATTTTTGAAAAGCAGAAATAACATCATAGTGAGCATCGCCATCTTTATCATGGGTTAATGCTTTTCTTTGTAGACACTCTTCTATGACTGATAGTGATAAGGTAATGACACCTGAACTATCAGGTGGGGTTGACTTAGCAGCTAGTTCAAGTGCATTCAAAGAACTACGTAAATCTCCGTTGGTTGCTCGCGCTAAGTGTAACCGTGCATTAGCTTCTAAATTAATATTAAGATTTCCGAGACCAATATTTTTATCTACTAGTGCACGATCAAGTGCAGTTTCAATATCATTTTCGTCTAAAGGTTTAACTTCAAAGATTTGTGTTCGACTTCTAATAGCTGGATTGATGGTAATGTAAGGATTTTCTGTTGTTGCACCGATTAAAATAATTTGGCCACTTTCTAAGTGGGGTAATAAGAAGTCTTGTTTAGGTTTCGTTAATCGATGGATTTCATCTAAAAGTAAAATAACAGTACCGCTCATTTTTGCTTCTTCAGCTACGATTTCAAGGTCTTTCTTAGAATCAGTTGCAGCATTTAATTTACGAAATGCATACTGAGTTGATCCGGCAATAGCACTGGCGATACTCGTTTTACCAGTGCCAGGTGGTCCGTATAAAATCATAGATGAAAGCAGTTTTGCTTCGACCATTCGTTTGATAATTTTACCTGGACCAACAAGGTGTTGTTGGCCAACGACTTCTTCAATTTTAGTTGGTCGCATTCTGAATGCAAGTGGTTGTAACATATGTGGCTCCTTTCACGTTGATTACTAAAGAATAGTATAGCATATTGCATAAATTTAATTGGCACAATGGATTGCAAATATGAAGGATTAATTCAAATATTTGGTACAATGTAATAGACAAATGAGGAGGCACAATGATATGAAACTAGATGCAATCGGATTACAAATTCAGGAAGAAAAGCTCGCACCTCTACTTAGAAAATCGTTGATAGGATTAGAGCGAGAAACTCAAAGAGTGAAGAATACGGGAGTGCTGAGTTCAACTGATCATCCTGAATCATTAGGAGATAGATTTAAACATCCTTATATAAAAACAGATTTTGGCGAATCACAAATGGAATTTATCACGCCACCAATTGAGGGGGCTGATAATGTTATTAACTATCTAGATGCCATTCAACAAGTCGCAACACAAGAATTGGATAGTGATGAACAGTTATGGCCATTGAGTTCAATTCCTAAATTACCAGTGGATGAATCTAAAGTAAGAATAGCGCATCCAGATGAATTAGGATTTATATACCGAAATAAATTAGCAGAAAAGTATGGAAAAAAACGTCAACTTTTTACGTCTGTACATCTTAATTTTAGCTTTCCAGAAAAAGTAATTCAGATTTTATTTGATTCTGAGTTTCATAGTTATTTTAATTCTTATATAGAATTTCATAATTACGTCTATTTAAAAATTGGACGCAAATTTATGGAAAAGAGTTGGCTTACAACTTACTTGTTTGGAGCAACACCAATTGTTGAAAGTACTAATTATAATGCTTGTCATCCGGTTAGAAGTGTTAGAAACAGTGAATTTGGCTATACCAATATTGATAGTTCAGTTCAAGCTTCTTATCGATCAATTAACTCATACGTTACGTCACTTAATAAGATGGTCCAGAATGGTAAATTGTTATCATTTTCTGAATATTATGGAGATGTACAATTTAAATCAGCTACTAAAAAGGAAGATACATTAATTTCATCTGGTGTTAATTATATTGAACTCCGTGGATTTGATGTTGATCCATTTTCTCGTGTTGGTATTCAAGGTGACACAATTAAGTTTATTCAATTATTAGCGGCTTACTTTCTAATGACGCCAGATATGGCAGAAAATGAAGTTGATGATATTATATTTAAAGCGAAACAATTAAAAAATGAGGTGGCAATAGAAGACCCTAAAACAACCTCGATTGTTAAAAATGCTGCAATAAAACTGCTGAACGAATTAATTTTATTTAATGATAATTTTTATCTAGATAAAAATTTAGAGGATACATTAGTTCAATTTAAATTACAATTTGAACGACCTGAATTGAGTCTGAGTGCAAGGATAGTTGATGAAGATATTAATAAATCGTTGGCTGATTTTGCAATGGAACAAGCAAAATCTAATAAGATAAAGTATCAGTCACAGTTAAGTTCATTGATTGGCTTTAACTGTTACTCGAAAAATACGCAGCTTATTTTAGCAGCGTTGATAAAAAGAGGGTCTTATTTTGATCTTGTTGACAGTGATTTGGACGTCATACGGGTGAACGGACATCTTCTGCAAAATGGGGTAATTTCTGATTTAGATACCAGTGTTTTAAACAAAATTGCATATGACAAGCAAACAACTAAAAAAATATTGGGCAACCTTGATATTAAAGTTCCTAGTAGTATTAATGTACACACTTTAGATGAAGCTATGAACTATTATGCAGATGTAGTCAACAAAGCATTAGTTATTAAGCCAAGATTCATAAAGAGCAGTCAAGCAACACATGTATTTCGAGTGGCTCCGACGTTAAGCGAGTATAAAGAAGCCGTTAAACGTATCTTATCAATTGATACACAAGTTTTAATTGAAGAAATTACTGTTGGGTCAGTCTATCGATTTATGATTGTAGGTGGCCATGTAAAGGGTATTGTTGAAAGATTACCAGTTAGTGTAGTTGGCGATGGACGAAAGACGTTGGCACAGTTAATTACAATAAAAAATGCACAAGTAGAACGTACTAGTCAAGGTCCATGGTATCCGCTTAAATTGTCAGAAGTTGAACATCAAACAATAGCATCACAAGGTATTACTGAATCAACTGTTATTTCAAGAGGGTCTGAAGCAATCATTAGATATGATAGTAATTTTTATTCGGGTGCAAATCAAAATGAAGTTAGCAATCAAATGGACGAATCATATATAGCGTTAATTGAAGGTTATGCAAAACGTTTAAAAATGACGATGGGGGCAGTTGATGTGGTTATTCCTAACTTGTATATAGCATATGACTATAGACATAGGGATGCTTTAACCGTTCTTTCAATTGAAACGGCTCCTGATTTATCGATAAATTCGTTTCCTAATTTTGGAGATAACCAGCCTATTGCTAATGAAATAGTAAAGATTTTAGAAACCAAATAAAAAACTTAAACTACACTTAATATAAAAGTGTTAGTTTAAGTTTTTATGCTAATCGAATAAATTTTCAAAAAATGATTTTTTCTTTTCTGGCGTTTCAACTTGTATAATTGGATATTTTTCATTAATATCAATAACAGATTCATTAATCGCATTTTTTTCAGAAGCGACAACTAGCCCCATAATTTCAACCCCATCAGGAGTATCATTATTTGATGTTAATGTAAATTTAACATCATGCTTATGCGTTAAGGTGATGTATGGGGCTAATATATTCTGATCAATTGTACCATTAAGTAGAACATGATAGTCGGGATGTTCAAGTAGTTCTTTTTCAAATCCAGCCATATTTTTAGATGCTGTTACCTCAGCAACAGTCATTGCTAGGCTGACCCGCTCTCTAAATGTCCCTAAGTACTTTCTTTGTTCATCGGGATGAAGTTGAGGTGTTCCGTAAAGGCCAGATTGAAGATGTGGATCTAAGTTATTTTCAGTCATGGAGTTGACCACCTTTCAGTAAGTTATGAATTTAGCATACCATGTTTGATACAAAAGGAGAGAGCGAAATGTTTATAAAAGATGATTTTTTAATTTTTAAAGATCAAACATTAGACGGACGATTAAAAAAAATAAAGACAATTATTGATCCCAAATTCGAAAAGGTGGGAGCTGAACTACTACCTTTTTTAGAAGAACAATTAGGAATTAAAATGTATTTGCACATTGCAAAACATGCTAGAAGATCAAAAAATCCACCGCCTGATACTTGGATGGCTTTTAGCGAGAATAAACGTGGCTATAAAATGATGCCACATTTTGAAATTGGTTATTGGGATGATCGGTTATTTATCTGGTTATCTGCATTAGCAGATATTAAAGACAAAAGCTTGTATGAAGAGGGCGTTTCTGAATCAATAATAATGATTCAGAAACTAGAAGATACTTTCGTGTGGTCAGTGGATCATACAAATAAAGAGACGGGTACTTTAGCAAACACAATAACACTTACTGATAGTCAAAAGTGGAGTAGTGTACAAACTAAAGAACTATTGATTGGACAGAATTTAGCTATTGAAGATGAGTTTTTTAGCTTAAATGAATATAAACAACTAAACGACTTGAAAAATACATTACTGCCACTAATTGAAATCTATAAAATATGGACAAAAAAAACATCTCATTAAGAATGAGATGTTTTTTAATTTGAAATTATAATTTGTTGTAGTATTCAACGATAAGTGATTCGTCGATATCTGCTTCAAGTTCTTCACGTTCTGGTAAACGAGTTAATGAACCCTCTAATTTATCAGCATCAAATTGTACGAATTGTGGACGGCCAACTAATGCTTCCATTGCGTCTTTAACAATTTGTAAACTCTTTGATTTTTCACGTAATGAGATTACTTGACCGATTTCAACTGCGTATGAAGGAATATCAACGCGGTTGCCATCAACAGTAATGTGACCATGGTTTACCAATTGACGAGCTTGGCGACGAGTAGAAGCCAAACCTAAACGATAAACAACGTTGTCTAAACGACCTTCAAGTAAGATCATGAAGTTAACACCATGTTTACCTTCGCGAATTGTACCAGCTTTAATAAATAAGTTAGCAAATTGACGTTCTGATAAACCGTACATCATACGAAGTTTTTGTTTTTCTCGTAATTGTAAACCATATTCTGATAATTTACGGCGATTGTTTTGACCATGATCACCGGGTGCATAAGGACGACGAGCTAATTCTTTACCAGTACCTGTTAAAGAAAGACCTAATCGACGTGAAACTTTCCAACTTGGGCCAGTATAACGTGACATATATAAATTCCTCCAATATTTGTTTTGGAGTAAAATAATCCTTTGTGAACTTAGTATTCGTGCAGTTTGTTTTGCAATGTTCACCTTTGCAGCTGAAAGGGTACTAATTGAACCAAGACAATTGGGCAACAAACTGTTGACGAGCTTACCGTCCACCGCTGCATTATTTTACACAAGACTCATCATACTGTCTTTTTAAACTAATGTCAATTTGTTTTCACGTTTGTTTACATAATAAAAAGAATGTATATAATTAATAACATTAATTTCTATAAATAATAGATAAAAGCTAGTGAACGCTTTAAAGGTCTATGATATAATGATTAGAAGCATAAAATTTGAATGTGAAAAGTAAATATAAATTTTAGTAAGCTAAAGGCGGGATTAGGATATGACACAGATTTTTGTTGGAATAATAGTAGTAGCCATTATTATCTATGCAACAGCGTTTTTTCTTCAGAAACGCAATGAAAAAAAATTCGAAACATTTCGTGATCAAGTAAAGGTTATTGCTCATTCTGAAGTTGAACAACAGCTTCAGTTAACGAAGGATTTGGGGTTAACAGGTGAAAGTCTTAAAACATTTTCAGCATTACAATCAGACTTTAAAGAAGTGCAAAATGCAAAATTGCCTAAAATTTCGACACAAATTAATGAAGCATATGAAGCAAACTCGAAATATCAATTTCTTTCTAACCGTCAATTAGCGGCAGAAATAGAAGTAAAATTAATTTCAAGTGAAAAAACACTTAAAGGGATTGAAAAAGCATTAACGTCGTTGAAAGAAAGTGATGAAAGTAATCATCAAGCTGTTGATTCACTTGAAAAAAAATATCAGGATTTACGTAAAACATTATTATCAAAGAACTTTTCGTATGGACCTAGTATCGATAAACTTGAGGATAAACTAACTGGTCTTGAAGATGATTTTGACCGTTTTTCAACATTAACGAGTGCTGGAGATCATGATACGGCTGAAAAAGTTTTAAGTAAGTTAAGAGAAGATACAACTTCGTTAGAAAAGATTCTTGATGAGATTCCACCACTATATAAAAGTTTGAAGAACGAATTTCCAGATCAACTTGCTGAATTACAATCTGGTTACATGAAATTAACGGATGAAAATTATAATTTTCCAGTGGGGGATGACATCCCTAAACAAATAGACGAAATTCAAACACGTGTTGACGAAACATTACTTAAATTAGAGAACCTAGAAGTAGCGTCAACAATTGTTGCAGTTAATGACATGGCTAATCAAATTGATTATTTATATGATGTTATGGAAAAAGAGTTGGCCGCAAAAGATAAGATAGAAAAGCAAGAAGAAAGTTATCGTAAATTCATTGATCATGCTGAAAAACAAAGTCAAATGCTTTTAGTTGAATTAGATAGATTGGGTCAAAATTATGAATTAAGTCATAATGAATTAGAAGACGCGCAAAAATTAAATCAACAAATTAGGGACATTGATGCACAACATGATACTGATAAAGCGGTTATTGATTCTGGTGAAGCAATTTATAGCGAGATGGCTGAGCGAGTTGAACAAAACTCTAAGTTGTTAGAAAAAATTGAATCTGAACAACAAAAAATTGATGCTAGTATTCAGGATTTACGTAGCAATGAAAAAAAGGCCAGCGCAACAATTCAAAGATTTGATATTGAATTACATCAAATTAAAAGACAAGTTGAACAGGTTAATCTTCCAGGACTACCTAATGATTACTTAGATTTTTTCTATGTTGTTAGTGATGAAATTGAAGAAGTTGAAGTAGCAATTGGTAAATTAAGAATTAACATTGAAAAAATTGCAAAACAAATTATCGATATTGAAGCAGATCTTGAAAGTTTAGAAGATAAGACACACGATCTTATTGATAGTGCATCGTTATCTGAGAGTTTACTACAATATGCGAATAGATTTAGAAATTCGAATGAAGAGATTGCAATTGCATTTGAAAAGGCAAAGCAATTATTTAATAATGATTTTAATTATGCAGCTAGTTTGGAAACAATTGCGACTGCATTAGATAAAGTAGAGCCTGGTTCATATAAAAAAATAGAGAAACAATATTATGATAATATGGAAGACAGCTTTGAAATTGAATAGTAACTATATTAAGTGGGGACTAGGGCATTAATTTGTTCAGTCGCCACTTTTATATTCTATAAAGAAACACCAGGGATGAATAAAAAGTGTCAATCTGGTACGAAGTATATTATAATGAGAAAAGTATTTTTCAGAAAAGAAGGTAACTAATGATTTATTTTGATAATAGCGCAACAACAAAAATAACGCCCGAAGTTTTAGATACATATAATAAAGTTAGTGACCAAGTATGGGGTAATCCATCTAGCCTAAATAACTTAGGTGAGATAGCTCATAATTTATTAGAGCAGTCACGCCAACAGATCGCAAGCTTATTAAATGTATTTGAAGATGAAATATTATTTACTGGAAGTGGAACTGAAGGTGACAATTGGGTAATTAAAGGAACGGCTATGGCAAAAATGAACCATGGTAAGCACTTAATTACGACAACCGTTGAGCATCCTGCTGTTATGAATACAATGGCTCAGCTGGAACAGCTTGGTTTTGAGGTTACCTATTTGCCAGTTGATGATGAGGGGCGAATTAGTATTGATGATTTAAAGGCTGCTTTGAGATCTGATACTATTTTAGTTTCAGTTATGGCAGTTAATAATGAAATTGGAACCATTCAGCCTTTAGTTGAAATTGGGGACGTACTAAAAGATTATCCAACAGTTCATTTTCATGTGGATGCTGTTCAAGCCATTGGTAAAGGTGTGCAAGAAGCTTTTATGAGTGACAGAGTAGATTTTGTAACGTTCTCTGGGCATAAATTTCATGCGCCACGTGGAGTAGGGTTTATTTACAGTAAAAGAGGTCGTCACATTGAACCACTTCTTACAGGTGGTGGACAAGAACATAACTTACGTAGCGGAACTGAAAATGTACCTGCAATTGCTAGCATGGCAAGAGCATTGCGATTATTATTAACAGATGAAACTAAGATGGTGATGAAACAAAAAGCTGTTAAAGAATTAGTTTTCAACCATATTAGTAAGTTTGATAAGATTACAACTTTTTCAAAATTACAATCAAATTTTGCGCCACATATATTGTGTTTTGCAATTGAGGGTGTTCGTGGCGAATCAATTGTTCATGCATTTGAAAGTGAAGGAATATATATTTCAACTACAAGTGCTTGTTCATCAAAGAAAAATCAAGCATCTGGCACATTATTAGCAATGAATGTGCCAGAACCGCTTGCTAAATCAGCCGTTCGAATCAGTTTTGATGGAAATAATACGCTAGAAGAAGCAAAAGAATTTAATCGTATTTTTGATATTTTGTATCATAAATTTGAAAAAATTAATTCTAAATAATGAGAGGATGTCGACATGCAATATACAGAGATAATGGTTCGTTATGGCGAACTATCAACAAAAGGAAAAAATAAGAGGAACTTTATTGATCGCCTAGGAACAAACGTTCGAAATAGTTTACATGGTTTTGATGATTTAGTTGTTAAAGCAAATCGTGATCGGATGCACATTAATTTAAACGGTGACGACAGCGAATTAGTTATGCAACGTTTATCACAGGTTTTTGGGATTCAAAATTTTTCACCTGCAATTCGCGTTGAACAAGATATGGATTTAGTTAAAGAAACAGCTGTAGCAATGATTAGTGAGCAATTTGTTGAAGGGACAACATTTAAAGTTAACACACGTCGTTCTGATCATGATTTTGAATTAGATACTAATGAGTTGAATGACGAACTAGGTGGCTGGATTTTAGATCACGTGCCTGGCATTACTGTTAAAATGAAACAGCCTGATATTATTTTACGTGTTGAAGTTCGTTCAAATGGGATTTTCTTATCTTCTGAAACGCGTCAGGGTGCTGGTGGTTTACCCGTTGGTACTGCTGGTAAAGGGATGTTAATGTTATCAGGTGGAATTGATTCGCCTGTTGCAGGGTACCTTGGTATGAAACGTGGTGTTTCAATGGAGATGGTTCATTTCTTCAGTCCACCATATACAAGTGAACAAGCTTTAGCTAAGGCTAAAGAACTAACAGTTAAATTGACACCTTATGTTGGAACGATTCAATTTATTGAAGTTCCTTTTACTGAGATTCAAGAGCAAATTAAACATGATGTACCAGAACCATATTTAATGACCATAACACGTCGTTTCATGTTACGTTTAACTGAAAAAATTGCCGAATTACGTGGTGGATTAGCAATCTTTAATGGAGAATCATTAGGCCAAGTTGCTTCTCAAACACTTGAAAGCATGGTTGCAATTAATGACGTTACAACAATGCCAATTATTCGACCAGTCGTTTCAATGGATAAAAATGAAATTATTGATGTTGCTAAAAAAATTGATACATTTGAACTTTCAATTAAACCATTTGAAGATTGTTGTACAATTTTTGCCCCACCAGCACCTAAAACAAAGCCTCGTTTAGACCGTTCAAGGGAATTTGAAGCTCGTTTGGATATCGATGGCTTAATGGAACGTGCATTGGCAGGTGTCAAGGTTAGCAAGATTCGTGTTGGCGAAGAATATTTAAATGAAAATAGTGAATTATTCGCAGAATTACTATAGTAGCACTTTAAAAGATTAGACAAATCGGTCTAATCTTTTTTTGTCCAATCAAATAAGTCGCTTCTTAAACAGTAATTGAGTAAGATAGAGATAAATAAAGAAAGGGTGGTCAATTATGAAAGTAACTCGTCATGGTAGTGAAATGGATACAGTTGGGGAAGCACCAAAAGTAGGGGAAGTTTTTCCTACAGTTAATGCGTACGATGAAAATGATCAAGTTGTAACATTACCTAAAAGTACAGGTAAAAAATTAGTATTAAGTGTTGTTCCAAGTATTACGACAAGTGTTTGCAGTATAGAAACAAAACGTTTTAATATGGAAGCAGATAATTTTAGAGATATCGAATTTATTACCGTATCTGATGATTCAAAAGAAGATCAAAAAAATTGGTGTGCCGCTGAGGGTGTAAACAATTTACAATTGCTTCATGCAGATAAGGGGAATTTTGCGAAAGTTACTGGATTAGATGTTCCGGAATTTGGTCATATGGCTCGAATGGTTTTCATTTTAGATGAAACTGGACATGTTATTTATGAAGAACTGGTTACGGAAATCTCAAATGAGCCAGACTACGCTAAACTACTTGAAGAATTAAAAAAATAAAATATTGACGATTTTCAGAATAAACGCTAAAATGTGACTACAGACAAAGAATGAGAACACCAGTCATTTCAGAGATAAAATGCTAGGCTGAAACATTTTAATTAGACATTATGGTGGTAGCTCAGGAGTCGTTATTCTGAAATTAAGTAGGAATAACCGGACATTATTGTTCGTTAAAAAGTAATTAAGAGGGGTTAAAACCCAATTTAGGTGGTACCACGGCACTGTCGTCCTAAAACAGAAATGTTTTTTGATGACGGTGTTTTTTTATGCCTAAAATAAAATTGATAGATGAAAAGGAGAACTCATGACAAAAGAAGTTGAATTATCAACAAAATATGATCCAAGTCAGGTTGAACCTGGCCGTTATGAAGAATGGTTGAAAAAAGATTTATTTAAACCTAATGCTAATCCAGAAGCAAAACCTTATTCAATCGTTATTCCACCGCCTAATGTTACTGGTAAATTACATTTAGGCCATGCTTGGGATACAACATTACAAGATATTTTAATTAGACAAAAAAGAATGCAAGGCTTTGATACGCTTTGGTTACCAGGAATGGACCATGCTGGAATTGCAACACAAGCAAAGGTTGAAGCTAAACTAGCTGAACAAGGTGTGACGCGTTATGATTTAGGCCGTGAGAAATTTGTACAACAAGTTTGGGATTGGAAAGATGAATACGCTGATGTTATTCATAAGCAATGGGCTAAAATGGGATTATCACTCGATTATAGTCGTGAACGTTTCACATTAGATGACGGCTTGTCAGATGCCGTAAAAAAAGTCTTTGTTAATTTATATAATAAAGGATTAATCTATCGTGGCGAATACATTATTAATTGGGATCCTAAAGCAAGAACCGCTTTATCAGATATTGAAGTCATTCATCAAGATGATGAAGGTGCTTTTTATCATGTTAAATATCCATTCGCTGATGGTTCTGGATTTATTGAAATAGCGACAACACGTCCAGAAACGATGATGGGCGATGTCGCTGTTGCTGTTCACCCTGATGATGATCGTTACAAAGATATTGTTGGTAAAAAAGTCATTCTACCACTTGTTAACAAAGAAATTCCTATTATTACAGATCATTATGTTGATATGGCATTTGGGACAGGGATGGTTAAAATAACACCTGCTCATGATCCTAATGACTTTGAAGTAGGTAATCGCCATGACTTACCTCGTATTAATACAATGAATGAAGATGCAACAATGAACGAAAATGCTGGTAAATATGTTGGCATGGACCGTTTTGAAGCACGTAAAGCAATTGTTAAAGATCTTGAAGCTGAGGACTTAATGATTAAGATTGATCCAATTACACATAGTGTTGGTCATTCTGAAAGAACTGGCGTTCAAGTTGAGGCCCGTTTATCAACACAATGGTTTGTTAAAATGAAACCACTCGCAGAAGAAGCTTTGAAATTCCAACAAGGGGATGACAAAGTTGGATTCGTCCCAGAACGATTTGAAAATACATTTACACAGTGGATGGAAAATGTTCATGATTGGGTTATTTCACGTCAATTATGGTGGGGACATCAAATCCCAGCTTGGTATCATAAAGAAACTGGCGAAATGTACGTTGGTGAGGTTGCACCAACTGATATCGAAAATTGGGAACAAGATAATGATGTCTTAGATACGTGGTTTTCAAGTGCTTTATGGCCATTTTCAACAATGGGTTGGCCAAATACTGATGCACCTGATTTTAAACGTTATTTCCCAACTAATACGCTTGTCACAGGATATGATATTATCTTCTTCTGGGTATCACGAATGATTTTCCAAAGCTTAGAATTTACAGATGAACGTCCATTTGAACACGTTTTGATTCATGGATTAATTCGTGATGAGAATGGCCGTAAAATGAGTAAATCACTTGGTAATGGGATTGATCCAATGGACGTTATTCAAAAGTATGGAGCAGATGCACTTCGTTGGTTCCTATCTAATGGATCTGCACCAGGACAAGATGTTCGTTTTAGTTACACTAAAATGGATGCTTCTTGGAACTTTATTAATAAAATTTGGAATGCTAGTCGATTTGTTATTATGAATTTAGATGGTGTGGATAAAATTGAATTACCAGCTAAATCAGAATGGCAGCTTGCTGACAAATGGATATTAAGCCGATTAAATACAACTGTTTCTGAAGTTACACGCTTATTTGATGTCTTTGAATTTGGTGAAGCTGGTCGTGCTCTATACAATTTCATCTGGAATGACTTCTGTGATTGGTATATTGAAATGAGTAAAGAAAATCTTAATGGTGAAGATCTGACAGTTAAGCAAAATACACAACAAATTTTGGCTTATGTTTTAGATCAAACATTGAAATTGCTTCATCCAATTATTCCATTTGTAACTGAAGAACTTTGGTTAACAATGCCTCATGAAGGGGAATCAATTGTTGTTGCAGATTACCCAGTGGTTCATCCAGAATTTGAAGATGAACAATCAGTTATTGATATGAACAATTTAATTGAATTAATTCGTGCTGTTAGAAATAATCGTGCAGAAGTAAATGCACCTATGTCCAGTGCAGTTGATTTATTGATTAAAACAACTGATGAAAAAACAAAGATTATTTTTGAAGACAATCAAGAATTTATTCAACGATTCTGTCATCCTAAGGAACTTCAAATCAGTTCAAATGTTGTTGCTCCTAAGCTAGCAATGACGTCTGTAATTACGGGAGCAGAGATTTATATGCCACTTGCTGAACTAATTGATTTGAATGACGAAATTGTTCGTTTGGAAAAAGAAGTTAAAAAACTTGATGTTGAAGTTGTGCGTGGAACTAAAAAATTAGGCAATGAAAAGTTTGTTGCTAGTGCACCTGAGGCAGTAGTTACAAAAGAAAAAGAAAAATTAGCAGATTACCAAATTAAATTAACAGCAACTAAGGAAAGAATTTCTGATTTAAAAGCAGAAGTTTAATCTAACAAAATAGACTTATTTCGGGTACAATATACCTGAGATAAGTCTATTTTTTTTAGAAAGCGGGACGGAAAATTGATCACAACTTACGAAGAGGCACTCAATTTTATTCATGGGCGAACAAAATTTAAAAAAAGTCCATCTTTGAATAGAATGCGAGCATTTATGGAACGCTTAGATAACCCACAAGGTAATATCGCGATGATTCATGTTGCTGGAACGAATGGAAAGGGCTCAACAGTTGCATTTTTACGTGAATTATTAATTGCACAAGGGTTGAATGTAGGAACTTATACTTCACCATTCATTGTTAAATTTAATGAACGTATTTCCTTAAATGGACAGATGATTGATGATACCGCCCTTTTACATTTAGTAAATGTCGTGAAACCAGTTGTTGATCGAATGGATATTGAACTAGCCGATTTTGAGGGGGGACCAACTGAATTCGAAATTATTACTGCAATGATGTTTGTATACTTTGGCAGCATAAATCCTGTAGATATTGTAGTTGTTGAAACGGGCTTAGGCGGGAAGTATGATTCAACTAATATTATTGATCCAATTATTTCAGTTATTACAACAATTGGTCTAGATCATATGAAAATATTAGGTAATACAATTGAAAAGATAGCGCAACAAAAAGCAGGTATCATTAAACGTAATCGGCCTATTATCGTTGGTAGAGTAACTGATGAAGTCTTTAGCGTGATTAATAATGAGGCTAAATTAAAAAATAGTCCTATTTTTCGATTAGGAGTGGATTTTAATGCTAAATCTGAGGGAACAAAATCATCATGGGAAGAAATTTTAACGTATACGTCGAATAAATTGAATATTAAACAACTTTCTGTGCCATTATTAGGTGAATTTCAAGATGAAAATGCAGCAACAGCAATTGCTACTTTTGAGAAGGTTGCTGAAATTCAGGGATGGGCCATTAGTCCTAAATCAATTAGGCAAGGTATTTCAGAGACACGATGGCCAGGACGTTTTGAAAAAGTAAATGATGAACCGTTAGTTATTTTAGACGGTGCGCACAATAGCGCAGCAGTGGATCGGATTACGCAGTTGCTTAAAACGCATTTTCAAGATAAAGAAATCACAATTATTTTTGCAGTACTAGCGGATAAGCAAGGCAAACAAATGCTGGAAAAATTAGCTGCAGTTCCTCATGTACGAGTTATACTAACTCAATTTTCAGGGCCACGTCTAGTAAGCAAAATAGATGATTTCAACGTTAATAAGTTTGATAATGTCTCCATTCAAGAAAGTTGGAAAGAGGCATTAGTTCAAAGTGTTGGCGAAATGTCTTCTGATGATTTATTACTTGTGACAGGATCGTTGTACTTTATTTCGGAGGTTCGTAGTTATTTTGTATCAGAATAATTTAAATAAGTGAATTTCTCGTATTTAATAAAAAATAGGAGGAATCACCATGTCACTTATTTCTAGTTGCTCAAATGAATATCTACTGGAACAAATCCAAAAGTATCAATGTGATAATTTATCAGATAAAGAGCTTTTGACGGTTGTTTTTAGTTTATTATTAACGAACCCTAATGATGTTGGAAAGTGTGTTAATAATTTTTCTTCACGTTACCAATCTTTAAGCCAACTAAAAAAATGTTGTTTAAAAGATTATCAGTTATTGATGGATGGGAATAATCAGTCTACAGCATTACAATTACAAGCTATTGTTACACTGGGAACACGAATCAACAGTGAACCTCATTTTATTTGTGGACAAATCTGTTCAAGTCATGATGCTGGGGTTAGAATGGTTGCTGAGTTAGGTGGATTAAACCAAGAGTTTTTAATTGGATTATTCTTGGATACAAAAAATCAAATTGTAAAACAAGAGACATTGTTCATTGGAACTTTGAATTCAGCAACGGTCCATCCAAGAGATATTTTTGCAGTTGCATTAAAATATGGTGCAGCTAAAATTATATTGGTCCATAATCATCCGAGTGGGCATGTGACACCATCTAAGAATGATATTATTTTCTCTAAAAGAGTTGAAAAATGTGGTATTCTTATGGGAATTGAGCTGTTAGATCATATTATTTCGGGTAATACTAAATATCTTAGTATGAAAGAAGAGGGCGTCCTTTGATTATCAAGGGTGCTCTCTTGTTCTATGAAATTAGATATGATAAACTTAATAAGATTATGGATTCAAAATTAATTACCTTATAATAATTTAAGATAAACTTAATAAAAATTAGTAAATATTGAATGAAATCTCACTTTTGATTATGATATAATGTAAATACTACGAATAAAAGCGCCTAGAAGGCTGACGATGAAGGGAAGAAAGACTGTGTTTGGATTTGGAACAAAGAATATAGGAATTGATTTAGGAACAGCTAATACAATCGTGTATGTTGAGGGAAAAGGTATTGTTTTACGTGAACCTTCAGTCGTCGCTAAAAATGTTAAAACTGATGAAATTGTTTCTGTTGGAGAAGATGCTCGTGCAATGATCGGTCGTACACCAAGTAGCATTGTGGCTATTCGCCCAATGAAAGACGGTGTAATTGCTGATTATGACACAACAGTTGCTATGATGAAATATTACATTCAAAAAGCTTTAGGTAAATCTGCAGGTAAACCTTATGTAATGGTATGTGTTCCTAGTGGCGTTACAGAAGTTGAAAAACGTGCCGTTATTGATGCAACTCGTGTTGCCGGTGCGCGTGACGCCTACGTTATTGAAGAACCATTTGCTGCAGCAGTCGGCGCTGGATTACCAGTGATGGATCCAACGGGTAATATGGTTGTTGATATCGGTGGTGGAACAACAGATGTTGCTACAATTTCATTAGGTGGTATTGTTTCAAGCCGTTCTATCAGAATGGCTGGCGATAAATTGGATGAATCAATTGTGTCATATATTCGTCAAAACTTTAATTTATTGATTGGTGAAAGAACAGCTGAACAATTAAAAATGGACGTTGCATCTGCATCAGTTAAAGATGCTGCATCAATTGAAGATACAACTATCAGAGGACGTGATTTGATTACGGGTCTTCCTAAAACAGTTACTGTAAAAGCAACTGATATTGCAGTTGCTATTCAAGAATCTATTGCTGAAATCATTACTGCTATTAAGGAAACATTGGAAGAAACTTCTCCAGAAATTGCTGCTGATGTGATTGACCATGGTATTGTATTAACAGGTGGTGGTGCATTATTAAAAAACCTATCAGAAGTTATTTCTGAAGTTACAAAAGTGCCTGTTTTTATTGCTAATGAACCACTCGACTGTGTTGCAATTGGTACAGGTGAATCATTAAAAAGTATCGACGTCATGAAGAAAAGATAGATTTTAAAAATCACATAAGCTAAAAATGAAGAGGTTGGTGGTTTATTTATCCAGCCTCTTAATTTTTTAGTTAATTATAAGGTAAGTGGAGGATAGCGAACATGCAGAAATTTTTTTCAAATAGAAGACTAATCATCATTTTAATAGCCATTATTGTGAGTTTTAGTTTAATTTCATTTTCAGTTTCCGTTAGAAATAAAAAATCAACACCACCGCTCATTCAAGAATTTGGTAATGATGTTGTTGGTCTATTTGATAGAGCAGTTAGTTATCCTGCAAATGGCTTAAAAAGTTCAGTTATTGGTATTTCTGATCTTTTAAATACATATCAAGAAAATCAAAAATTAAAAAAACAAGTTGATAAATTAGCACAAGTTCAAGTGGAATCAGACACTGTTAAAAATGAGAATAAACAGCTGAAAAAGGAATTAAAATTGGACAGTACATTGACTGATTATACTTCAATTAATGCATCTGTTTTAACGCGATTACCTTCTGGTTGGCTAAATCAACTTGTGATAAGTAAAGGTAGTGCGTCTGGTGTTAAAAAGAACGCACCAGTGATGGCTGGTTCTGGATTGATTGGTCGTGTTATAGAAGTTAATAAAACAAATAGTAAAGTTGAATTAATATCGACTACTAATGATTC
Organism: Dellaglioa sp. CoH-56-MRSF-12; assembly: GCF_056782075.1. The sequence goes on along the minus strand of NZ_JBXAYD010000004.1, from coordinate 89,404 downwards.
TGCTAATAGATTTGCAGTTCAAGTAAATAATTCAAACGATGATATTATTAATGGTTTAATTACTGACTATGATAAAACAGATAATTTATTAATTATGGGTCAAATTACTTCTAAGAAAGCCTTGAAAAAAGGTGATTCTGTTGTCACATCTGGTCTTGGAGGCACAACACCAAAGGGTTTAAATGTTGGTGTTGTGTCTAAAGTTGAGCAAGGTGATTATGGACTTGCTTCTAAAATTTATATCAAACCTGCAGTTGATTTGAGTGACCTAACGGTTGTAACAGTTGCTCAGACGTTGGATTAGAAGGTGAGATTAGATGAGAAATAAAAATAGACAGTATATTTTTCCGTTAGGACTTATTATTTCCTTTTTTTTGGATGGTACAATACAATTTGTTTTTATGGAACAGTTACAATCACAAACGACTATCATGGTTAGTCACCTGTTGTTGTTATGGTTGATAATGGGTATCTTTTACTCAGATAATAAGCATCTTGAATTATGGGCGTTTGGTGTTGGTCTAGCATTTGATAGTTATTATGCCGGTATTTTGGGTATTTATATGATTTTGTTACCATTAATTGTTTATTTAACTAAAATAGCATATCAATATTTCGAACCATCTTTTATTGTGATATTACTCATTTATTTTATTGATTTGGCAGTTTTAGAAGTTTCGTATTATGCAGTCAATGAGATGATTGGATTTGCTAATGAATCTGTAACAACATTCGTTAGTACTTCGTTTGGACCAACTTTAGCTTTTAATCTGGTGGTATTTATTATTTTGTACTATCCAATATCAAAATTAATGAATTTAAGTAACCGATATAATTAAAATTCAGGGGTGAACGTAGATGCAAGGTGTTATTTTAAAAGGTTATAAAGATGGTTATGAAATTATTCTTAAACAGGATTTCGGATTTGATAAAATTTTGGTTGAACTTAGAGAATTATTTAATAATTTAAGTGCTGAAAAAAAGAATGCTGATGAAACGGTTATTTCGTTTGATATTAAAACAGAAAATCGATTGTTTTCAGCAGATGAAAAGCAAAAAATCGAAAAAATTATTTCTGAATACCGTAATTTTAAAGTACACAAAATCGAATCTGAAGTAATGACCATAGAAGATGCTAATATTTTAAAAGAAAATGACAACGTTCATTTATGCTATCTAACAATTCGAAGTGGACAAATAGTTGATTTAAAAGGTGATATTTTATTTTTAGGTAAATTACATCAGGGTGGTCAATTACGAGCTGCTGGTAATATTTTTGTTATGGGTGAAGTTCAAGGTGTCATTCATGCTGGATTTAACAATAATACAGATAGCATTATTGTGGGCGATGTTTCAGCTGCTTCACAAGTACGAATTGGTGAATTAGTTGATATTATAGATGATGAAAAAGTAACAAACAGTCAAGATACTGTAATCTATGTTAATGATTTACATATTATAGATTATGGCAATCGAGATGAATTAAAGTCACTTCGACCAAAATTATTTAATCATGCTGGAGGATATTAAAGATGGGAAAAGCAATTGTTGTAACATCTGGTAAAGGTGGTGTTGGTAAAACAACATCATCTGCAAATATTGGAACTGCATTAGCACTTCTTGAAAAAAAGGTTGTTCTAATGGATTTAGATATTGGTTTGCGTAATTTAGACGTTGTTTTAGGTCTTGATAACCGTATCTTATTTGATATTGTAGACGTAGCTGAGGGTCGTGCACGGTTACACCAAGCACTCATTAAAGATAAGAGATTTAACGAATATTTATACTTATTACCTGCTGCACAAAATACTGATAAATCAGCATTAGTTCCTGAACAAGTAAAAGCAATTGTTGATGAATTAAAAGAAGAGTTTGACTATGTTATTATTGATTGCCCAGCTGGAATTGAGCAAGGTTTTATGAATGCTATTGCTGGTGCAGATATGGCTATTATTGTAACAACGCCTGAAATTTCTGCGGTTCGTGATGCAGATCGCGTGGTAGGTTTATTAGAGCAAAATCCATTATTACAACAACCAAAATTAATTATTAATCGTATCCGTCGTCAAATGATGGAAGATGGTCAAGCAATGGATGTTGATGAGATTACACGTCATTTGTCTATTGATTTATTAGGAATTATTGTTGATGACGATGCTGTTATTAGTACATCAAATCATGGTGAACCAATTGTTTTAGATTCTAAAAATCCAGCTGGATTAGGTTATCGTAATGTAGCACGTCGACTACTAGGGGAAACAGTGCCCTTGATGACAATAAAACAGCCTCAAAAAGGTTTTTGGAAAAAAATGGGTTCATGGTTTAAGAAAGACTAATTCTTGACAATGTTAATGACAGTATGCTAAATTATTATCAATTAAGAAAAACGTTGAACAGAAGATTAAGGCTTAAACAAACTTTTAAAGAGAGTATCGATTGCTGAAAAGATACAGTTCTTAAGTCTGAAACACATCTGCGAGTTGATTTCCTAAACTAGTTAATTAGGGAAGTCCGGGATAAGCCCGTTATAGCTGTAGTTTAATAAACTCGTTAAGATTAAATTTGTGAGAATTTAATGATGTTTGAGGTGGTACCGCGATTCGTCGCCCTCTATAGTCAATAATGACTATAGAGTTTTTTTATACTCATTTTTATTAATCTACATAAGTTATTTTTCGTGAGAAAAATATGAATTTGAGGTGGCACCACGGCTATCGTCCTCTTGAGTCAATTTGATTTGGCTTGAGAGGATTTTTTTATTTAACTAAAGGGAGATAATGTAATGACTTATATATTAGAAATTTTGCCATCATTAATAGATGGTGCTAAATTAACGTTAGAAATATTTTTTTGGACGATCATTGGATCGATTCCACTTGGTTTAATTGTCGGATTAGGATTAATTTCAAAAATAAAACCAATTAAGTATTTTTTGAATTTTTATGTTTGGTTAATGCGAGGAACACCACTGCTACTACAATTAATTTTTGTGTTTTATGGACTACCAACACTACAACAGTTCCATATTCATATTGTATTCGGTCGATACGATGCGGCATTATTTGCATTTATTTTGAATTATGGTGCGTATTTTGCTGAAATATTTAGGGGTGGATTGCAATCGATTCCTAAAGGTCAATATGAAAGTGCAAAGGTATTGCGTCTATCATATTGGCAAACTATTAGGACAATTATTATTCCACAAGTGTTCAAGATCGTTTTACCTTCAATTGGAAATGAAATTATTAATTTAGTTAAAGATTCAAGTTTAGTATATGTTATTGGGTTAGGCGATTTATTAAGAGCCGGTAACGTAGCGACGAGTCGTGATGTAACACTCGTCCCACTATTGATGGTTGGGGCAATCTATCTGTTATTAACAGCTATATTTACACTTGTCTTGAAGAAAATTGAAAAACATTATAGTTATTACAAATAAGGAGTAATTCTATGCTAGAGTTAAAAAATATTAAAAAGTATTATGGAAAACGATTAATTTTAGATGATATTAATTTAACAGTTAATGATGGTGAAATTGTTAGTATTGTTGGTCCATCTGGTGGTGGAAAAACGACTTTATTGAGATGTATTAGTGGGTTAGAATCAATTGATTCTGGAGATATTCTAATTGATGCCTCACCATTTGATCCATATCGTAATAATACGAACGAAAGTGTTATTGGGGTAGTATTCCAGGAATTTCAATTATTCCCTCATCTTTCAGTGTTAGATAATATAACGTTAGCTCCAAAATTAGTTTTAAATCGTAATAAAGTCCAGGCCGAGGAAGAAGCACAAAAATTATTAGATCGCTTATCTCTCGGAAATAAAGGGCATTTATATCCTTACCAACTTTCAGGTGGGCAGAAACAACGAGTTGCAATTGCACGTGCATTAGCGATGAATCCTAAAATCTTGTGTTATGATGAACCAACTTCAGCACTTGATCCAGCACTACGCCAGGAAGTAGAGAATTTAATATTATCGTTGAAAGTAGACGGAATGACTCAAATAATAGTGACACATGATGTACCATTTGCTGAAAATATTGCGGATAAATTATTAAAAGTTAAGCCGCTAGAAGATTAGAGGATAATAAATGAATCAATTAGAAAAAAAAATTGTTTTTACAATATTATTTATGATGATGTTTATAGGATTAGCTGGCTGTAGCAATAGTAGCCAATCAATGAATTCGGTTGATAGTTGGAAATCAATTCAAAAAAAGGGTACCGTTGTTATCGGAATTGATGATAGTTTTGTGCCAATGACATTCAGACAAAAAGATGGTAGTTTAGTAGGATATGATGTTGATTTAGCAAAAAAAGTTTTTGAAAAATATGATATTCAAGTTGATTTCCAAACAATTGATTGGTCTATGAAAGAAACGGAATTAAAAAATGGGACAATTGATTTAATCTGGAATGGGTATACAAAAACAACTGCACGTGCTAAGAATGTTGCTTTCAGTCGTACATATTTAACGAACAAGCAAGTATTAGTAACAAAAAAATCAAGTGAAATTAATTCTTTTTCTGATATGAAACAAAAAATTTTAGGTGTTCAAAGTGGTTCAGCTGGATTTGATAGCTTAAATTTGCATCCAGATATTTTAAAAGATAATATTAAAGATAAAGAACCTGTTCAATATGATTCATTTGATAATGCTTTTATCGATTTAAATGCAGATAGAATTCAAGGACTTTTAATTGATGATGTCTATGCGAACTACTTTATTAAGCATCAGTCGAATTCAAATGCATATAACGTGATAAATGGTAATTTTAAAACTGAAGATTTTGCGGTAGGTATGCGAAAATCTGATACAACAATGCAATTAAAAATTAATAGGGCAATAACAGAGTTGCAAAACAAAGGTTATCTAAAAGAATTAAATCAAAAATGGTTTGGTGAAAATAATAATATTCAAAATAATTAATTTTGGAGGGACTATATGACATATGTAAATATTGGTGTGCTACTTGTTTTTTTATTGAACTTGTTAGCGGCAATTGTGACCGTCTTTAGAGAAAAACGTGATATTGCTGCAACATGGGCATGGCTTCTTGTCTTGATAGGTATACCTATTTTTGGATTTTTAATTTATCTTTTTTTTGGTAAGAAAATTTCAAAAGAAAAAATATTTGATATTAAAACACAGGGTCGTATGGGTGTTGACCAATTAGTAGATCAACAAAAAGAAGAATGGGCCAGAGGAGAATTAACAACAAGCGGTAAATATACTGATGATGTAAACGAAATCATGCATATGTTTTTAGAAATAGAGAAATCTATTTTAACTAAGAAGAATGAGGTTCAGTTATTTATTGATGGGCATGATAAGTTTAAGACGTTATTTCAAGACATTCGTAAAGCTAAACACCATATCCATGTTGAGTATTATGCATTCGAAGATGGGCATATTGGAAATGAACTATTGACGTTACTTGAAATGAAAGCAAATGAAGGTCTTGAAGTTAGAATCATCTATGATGCATTGGGATCAAAGGGAACTACTAAAAAATTCTTCAAACATCTTGAGGAATTGGGCGGTAAAGCAGAAGCCTTTCTGGGTTCACATTTTTCATTTTCAAATCTTCGTTTGAACTTTAGAGATCATAGAAAGATTGTCGTTATTGATGGTAAAATCGGTTACATCGGTGGATTCAATGTCGGTGATCAGTATCTAGGTGAAAGTGAGAAATTTGGTAACTGGCGAGATACACATATTCGCGTATTTGGAAACGCTGTCGGATCACTACAAAGTAGGTTCATTATGGATTGGAATGCAACTGCGAGAAATAATCAGATTAATTACCAGTCAAGTTATTTTCCACAAACTGTTACAAAAGGTAAAGTTAACATGCAAATTGTTTCTAGTGGACCTGATTCAGAAATTGAACAAATAAAAAAAGGTTATATTAAGTTAATTAATTCAGCTAAAAAATATATTTATATTCAAACACCTTATTTAATTCCAGATGATTCTGTTATAGAAGCGTTAGATATTGCGGTATCTTCAGGCGTTCAGGTTAGAATTATGATTCCTTGTATGCCAGATCATGCCTTTGTTTATCGTGCTACACAGTATTATGCGAAAGATCTAACGAATATTGGTGTAGAAATTTATCAATACAACAATGGATTTTTACACGCTAAAACAGTTGTAATTGATGAAATGGTTGCATCCGTTGGTTCAGCTAATTTTGATTTTAGAAGTTTTAAGTTAAACTTTGAAGCGAATGCATTTATTTATGATGTAGGTGTGGCAAGCACACTTAAAACAATTTTTGAAACTGATATGGAACAAAGTAGTCTTTTAACGAAAAGGTATTTTAATGATCAATCACATTGGTTGAAATTTAAGCAACAGTTTTCAAGACTTCTTTCACCGATATTATAGGAATGGAAACGCTTGACGTTTTTCAGGATGTATGCGATATTATTAATCGGAGACCAACACAAAGGGGAGCCGATTAATTTTGGCTGAGAGTGAAGAAATTCAGACCCTTGGAACCTGTTTGTTAATGCAAACGTAGGAATTGTGTGTAGAAGATTAACACCTTCTTTGTGCTTGGTTTACTAAGTCAAAGGAGGTTTTTTTGTTGGAAAGAAAAAAATTATTGATATTACTAGAAGGGGTCGTTATGGCCGCTTTAGCAATGGCGCTATCATTTGTTCCTAATCCGCCAAATATTGATATTGCACTAGGTGTGTTACCTATTGTGGTATACAGTTTACGACGCGGATTAAAAATGGGATTAATTATTGGGTTACTATATGGTATATTACCTATTTTAATTGGAACTGCGTTTGTATTAACGCCGGTTCAGGCTATCTTAGAGTATCCAGTTGCTAATTTGGTACTAGGATTTTCTGGGTTATTCTCTGCTCGTTTTTTAAGTCAGTTGCGTACTAAAAATATGCGTGGTGCCATACAATCACTGACTTTTGCGATTTTAATAGCTGTATTTCTAAAATACAGTGCTCATTTTATGGCTGGTATCATTTTTTGGTCAAAATATGTTCAATGGGGGCTTTCTCCAGTTGTGTACTCAGCAGTTGTCAATGGTGGGAGTATGATTATTAACATGATTATTGCTACCTTGATACTTAGTATCATACTTAAAAAAAGTCCAGGAATCTTCCTAGCTAAATAGAATAGACAGAAAAAGACGGATATAATAATCCGCCTTTTTTTATAAAAAAGGTTCCTAGCTAATTAAGCTGGGAACCTTTAAAATTTTTATTTTTAAATTAAGCGATTGACATAACTGCGGTTAAAACGACACCACCGACTGTTACAAGAATCATTAACCACACGACAAACATTGTGATTTTTTGGAATGTAGATTTCTTTTTCTTCATGTTTTACCCACCCTCTCAAATCTAATAGTGTAACTATAACTTTTTTATAAGTAAAATGTCAACTTAAAAGTAGTCATTTTTCTTTAAATAATAAGCAGTTAATAAACAAATTATTAACGTGATTAATTGTAACCACCAGAATGAAAAATGAGTGTCTGCACCAGGAAGGGATACGTTCATGCCGAACATACCGCCAACGATTGTTGGTATCGTTAAAATAATCGTCATCGACGTTAAGACCTTCATGATAATATTTAAATTGTTTGAAATAACTGATGAAACCATTTCACCATAATTCTCTAATATTTTAGTTTGAATGCTTGTCATTGTTTCGGCTTGTTGGTTCTCGATTAAAACATCTGTGAGTAAATCATCAGTTGCCTTTTGTTTGAAATGCTCATTTGAGTCAACCATAGATTGAAGTACTGGATTATTTTTCTTTAAAGCAGCATCAAAATAAACTAAACTTTTTTGCATTGACATCATTTGATAATATTGCTCATTTTTAGTTGCTTTAGCAAGTGATTTTTCTAAATTTTCGGTTTCTTGAATGATAGATTTTAACGCAACGACAAAACTTTGTGATAGATACCAAAGTAATTTCAAAGTGAATTGATCCGATGTTATCGTTTTAATTTGATGAATTGGACTATCCGCGATAAATTTACTGATAAAATCTGGTTCACTATTTGAGACTGTAATTATTGCATCATCTGCTAAGATAATTGAAAAAGGAAACGTTTGGTATTCTAAGTAGCCTAGCGAGTTTCTAATGCGATGAGGGTACTGCATTAAGACTAAGTCAGGAACAATATTTTGAGACAATCCTTCAGTTCTTGAATTTTCTTGATCATCTGAAATAGCGGTCATATAGTCTCGTGGTATAGCATACTTTTTAATAAGTTCATTTATTTCTATTTCAGAAGGATTTGTAACGTTAATCCAACATGATTTACTGTATTCTTTTATTTTTTGAATTGTACCTAACTCAGTTGATGTATAATATTCTATCAATATCAAAGTCCCCTTTATTCGAATAACATAATACATAGTATACCAAATTTTTTAAGCTTTCGTTAATTCAGACATCTAGTTGTTAAGATTAGTTCAAATACGCTATAATAGTAAACATAACTGTAACCTAAATTGAAATATATGGTAGAATCATCTATAATATAAGACATTGATTTTTATGAAAATGAGGGATGAAAATATGTGTGGATTTGCAGGTGTATTGAGCGACAGACAAAAAAATACCAATGATGATTACGATAAAATTGTTCATAATATGACAAAAATGATTGTTCACCGTGGTCCTGATGATTCAGGTTATTTTAGTGATGATGATATAACAATGGGATTTAGAAGATTAAGTATTATTGATTTAGAAGGCGGACACCAACCACTTTCATATGAAAATGAACGTTACTGGTTAACTTTCAACGGTGAAATCTATAATTATATTGAACTACGTGAAGCATTAGTTGCTGATGGTTATGAATTTAAAACAGATTCTGATTCAGAAGTCATTTTAGGTATGTATGCTAAGTACGGTGCAGAAGCTGTTAAGCAATTCCGCGGAATGTTTGGATTTGTTATCTGGGATACGCAAGAAAAAACACTTTTTGCTGCCCGTGATCAATTTGGGATTAAACCATTTTATTACGCTATAGCAGATGACAATTTTTATTATGGTTCGGAAAGTAAAGCTATTTATAAAGTTTTAAAAAATAAGACATTTGATAAAGATGCACTTCAAGATTATATGACATTCCAATTTGTACCAGAACCAGAAACGTTAACTAAAGAAATTGATATGTTACAACCTGGACATTATTTAACGAAAAAATTAGGCGAGAAGCCAGTCATTACACGATATTTTTCTGCCGAATTTCATCCAGTAGTTCGTCCAGAAGAGACATATATTAAACGTATTAAAGACGTCTTAATTGATTCAGTTGATAAGCATATGCGTGCCGATGTACCAGTTGGTTCATTCTTATCTGGTGGAATTGATTCGTCTATTATTGTTGCTATTGCTAAAGAATTAAATCCAAAATTAGAAACAATTTCAGTTGGATTTGAACGTGAAGGCTATAGTGAAATAGATGTTGCGCAAGAAACCGCAGAAAAATTAAATGTCGCTAATTTTAGTTCTGTTATTACGGCTGAAGCATTTATGAAGGCTTTTCCACATTTTATTTGGAATATGGATGATCCCTTGGCTGATCCGGCTGCTGTGCCTCAATATTTCCTTGCTAAAGAGGCCAGAAAACGTGTTAAAGTTGCATTGACGGGTGAAGGTGCTGATGAACTATTTGGTGGTTACACTATTTATCATGAACCTGAATCATTAAAAGGATTTAAATACACTAAACCAATTAATGGTGCGTTGAATAAAATTGCTCAAATGATGCCTAAAGGGATGCGTGGACAAAGTTTCCTTCTTCGAGGCACGACACCAATGGAGGATCGTTACGTTGGTAATGCTTTTATTTTTAATGAAAAAGAAAAAGAAGCATTCTTTAAAGACTATAATAAAAATCATCCATTCCAAAGTATTACTGGCCAATATTATAATGCATCAAAAGATTACAATAAAATAGATCAAATGCAATTTATTGATATGCATACATGGTTAAATGGAGATTTATTGCATAATGCCGATCGTACAACAATGGCACACAGCATAGAATTGAGAACACCATTTTTGGATAAAGAAGTTTTTGCAGTTGCTTCTGAAGTGCCTGCAGATTTGAGAATTGCACATGGAACAACCAAGTATGCTTTACGCAAAGCTGCTGAAGGTATCGTTCCTGACCATGTTTTAAATCGTAAAAAATTAGGTTTCCCTGTGCCTATTCGTTTTTGGTTAAAAGACGAAATGTATGACTGGGCTAAACAAATTATTAATGATTCTCAAACAGATGAATTTTTTAACAAACAATATTTCATAGATTTATTGGATGAACATCGTGCTGGTGTTAGAGATAACTCCAGAAAAATATGGACTGTCTTAACATTTATGGTATGGCATCGTATTTACATTGAAAGTGACATATTAGAAGATAGTAAAACAGTAACAGAAAAAGCTAAATAATAAATAGTGGGAGTTCAAAATAATGACAATTATGGTTCAGAAGTTTGGTGGCACATCGGTTCAAGACGATGAGTCGAGACGAGCAGCTTTAAAACACGTAAAATATTCAGTTGATAAAGGGTATCAAGTCGTTGTCGTTGTTTCAGCAATTGGGCGTAAAGGTGCACCTTATGCAACTGATTCATTATTAGGACTTGTCGATGGAGAGCAATCATTACTTTCTAATAGAGAACTTGATATGATTGTTTCTGTTGGTGAAACTATTTCTGCCGCAGTTTTTTCTGAATTATTGAATAAGGAAGGCATTAAAGCTGCTGCTTTAACAGGGCAGGATGCTGGAGTTGAAACAACTGATGAATTTCAGAATGCTAAAGTAATTAACATTAATACTGATTTAATTGATGAGGCATTTAAAGATGCTGATGTTTTAGTTGTGACTGGGTTCCAAGGTGCTACAAGTAAAGGTCAAACGACGACTATTGGGCGTGGTGGAAGTGATACGACAGCTGCATTACTTGGAGCAGCATTAGATGCTGAACGTGTCGATATTTTTACTGACGTGTCAGGGATGATGACTGCCGATCCTAGATTAGTTACAAAGGCAAAATTTCTAGAAACAGTCAGTTATGAAGAAGTTGCAAATATGGCTCATGAAGGTGCGAAAGTTATCCATCCTCGTGCAGTGGAAATTGCGCAACAAGCCCATGTTCCAGTTCGGATTCGCTCAACTTGGCAAAGTCCTGAAGAGATGGGAACCCTTGTGACCGACCGAAACTTAGGTGTAAAGCATTATCGTAGTGTAACTGGTATTGCTCATGTGACTGGACTCAGTCAATTTACAATTAAAACAGTTAATCATGCTCCAAAAGATGTTTTTAATTTGATGTCCAATAATAATTTGAGCGTTGATTTTATTAATATCTCACCTGGCAAAGTCCTCTTTAATTTGTTCAATGATGATGAAAAAAAAGCTAAACAACTTTTAGTAGATGCTGGAATTGATGTCTCAGTGCTTCCAAACTGTGCGAAAGTTTCAATTGTGGGAGCGGGGATGACTGGAACACCAGGTGTTACGGCCAAAATTGTAACAGCACTAGCTGAGAAGGATATTAATATTCTTCAAACAACTGATAGTTATACGACAATTTGGATTTTAGTTCAACAGGACGATTTAAAAACTGCTGTTAATGCATTACATGATGTCTTTTTAAGCAGTATCTAAAAGGGGTAATTTATGAAACTTTTACCATTTTTTGGAACTTGGTATGGGTCGATAATTTTAATATTTGGATATATTCTAATTTTAACTTTACTTAAACGTATTTTACGTAAAAATTGGCCTAAACGGTTGCAAATCATTGATTTTTTACCACCATTACTTCTTTTATTGACACATATTTTATCAGTACGAGAGTTTAATTTATCGATTACACCATTTATAATATTTTCTTGGTGCTTAATTGGTATTGCTAGTGCGCTTATGTATGCGTATCGAGATGGAGAATTAATTTATGCAAAATTTTTCAAGACCATTTGGAAAATTACTGATATTTATATGCTTGGATGGTACCTCTTAATGCTTCTCTTTTTAGTACTATTTTAAGGATATCGTCCTACATTTTTAATTATAAGTAATGTAAAAAACACTTAATCTAAAAAGGATTGAGTGTTTTTTTGTATATTATCATTTAAAATCATAATATTGGGGAATTCAGTGGTGGAATGTGGGGCATTGTGGTAAAATTTAAATAGTTACTATGAAGGGGGGCTGTACACAATGTTTATGGGCGAATTTAAACACACTTTAGATACTAAAGGTAGATTAATTATTCCAGCTAAATTTCGTGAGGAATTAGGTGAGAAATTTGTTATTACTCGAGGTATGGATGGTTGTTTATTCGGATATACACAAACAGAGTGGACACTCCTAGAAGAAAAGCTTAAAACACTCCCTTTAACAAAAAAAGATTCACGGGCTTTTGTAAGATTTTTATATTCTGCAGCTACAGAATGTGAATTTGATAAACAAGGCCGTATTAATATTCCAGTTCCTTTAAGAACACATGCTGATTTAGAAAAAAAATGTGTGCTAGTAGGTGTTTCAAACAGATTCGAAGTATGGAGTGAAGATCGATGGAATAGTTTTTCAGAGAGTGCATCAGAAAATTTTGATGAAATTGCAGAAAATATGATTGATTTTGGATTTTAAATAACACGTATGAAAGGGGATAAAACTATGACGACATTTGAACATGAAACAGTACTACTAAATGAAGCAGTAGATGGGTTGGCTATTAAACCAGATGGTATATATGTTGATTGTACTTTGGGTGGCGGTGGACATAGTGCCCTAATCCTGTCTCAACTAAGTACGGAGGGACATTTATATGCTTTTGACCAAGATCAAACAGCGATTACTTATAATGAAGGGCATTTAAAAAAATACATAGAAAATGGACAAGTTACGTTTATTAAACGCAATTTTAAAGATTTAAAAGCCGCGTTACTGGAACTTAATGTCACGGAAGTAGATGGTGTACTCTATGACTTAGGTGTATCATCCCCACAATTTGATGTCGCAGAACGAGGCTTCAGTTATCAGCACGATGCGCCGTTAGATATGAGGATGGATTTAAGTGCAGAATTAACAGCTAAAGAGATTGTTAATAATTGGACATATCAAGAACTTATTAGAATCTTTTTTAGATATGGTGAAGAAAAATTTGCAAAGTCAATTGCTCGTCAGATTGAAAATGCTAGAGAAAATGAAGAAATTGTTACAACTAGTCAATTAGTTGAATTAATTAAAATGGGTATTCCGGCTCGTGCAAGACGAACAGGTGGGCACCCTGCTAAAAAAGTTTTTCAAGCTATTCGAATTGCGGTTAATGATGAATTGGGTGTTTTAGAAGATTCATTAGAGCAAGCAATTGATTTAATTAATGTTAAGGGGCAAGTTAGCGTTATTACATTTCAGTCATTAGAAGATAGATTGGTCAAAACGATGTTTAAGGAACGAACAAGTTTACCAGAGTTACCACCGGGTTTACCTGTAATTCCAGATAATATTCAGCCAAATTATGCACTAGTTAATAAAAAGCCAATTTTACCATCAGAATTAGAATTACAGAATAATAGGCGTGCACATTCAGCAAAATTGAGAATTATAAAACGATTGAAAAAATAATATTTTATAATAAAGGGGTTACATATCATGGCACAAAATAGCACAGCACGACAAATGCCAAGAGAATATAAAGAAAATCCAAGACAACAACCTATACATAAAAAAACAGTGGGATCACAAAGTGTTGCATTTTCTAGAATTGAAAAATCATTATTTGGTTTAATTGGTGCAATTTCTTTGGTACTTATGCTTATGCTAGTTTCATCTCAGGTAGAGTTGTCTAATAGTAGTCAATTTTTACAAAATATTAACAGCGAAATAACAGCTATTCAAACTAAGAGTTCTGATTTGACACAAGAAGTGAACGAACTTGCCAGTAATGATCGATTAAATAGTATCGCTAATAAAAATGGTCTTAATTTAAGTGAGAGTAGAATAAGGAATGTAACGAAATGAATAATCAAAAGCAACGGATGATAAATGACATGAAAAAGAAACGTAGAAATAGGCAAAGGTTTGGTGTGCTACTAATCCTGGCCGTTTTAGCGATTCTTTTGATGTTTATCATTCGTTTTTCTTATATTGTAATAGGTGGAAAAGTTTCAGATGTTAATTTAAGTAGCCAAACACAGGCACTTTATGAAAATAGTCGAATTGATAAAGCAAATAGAGGAACCATTTATGATGATTCAAATCAACCGATTGCTGAAGATACAACAAACTACTCAATTTATGCAGTTCTATCAAAATCATATGTTGGTGCAAATAACAAAGCGTTATACGTTACTGATAAGAGTAAAGCTGCAAAAGTTATTAGTGATGCGATTGGAATGAAAGAATCTAAAGTTTACAATATTTTGAATGCAAAAAAAGGAACTTACCAAGTTGAATTTGGTAATTCTGGTAAAAACTTATCTTTGGAAACAAAAAACAAGATAGAATCAGCAGATTTAAAAGGTATTTATTTCACTGAAACACAAGCAAGATTATATCCAAATGGTGTTTTTGCATCACATTTAATTGGTGTGACAAAAAGCACTTCAAAAAAAGGTGATTCAACTTTATCTGGTGTAATGGGACTAGAATTAGCATTTAATAAACAATTAAGTGGAACAGACGGGTTAAAAAAGGTCCAAAAAGATAGTTATGGTTACCAACTACCAAACTCAAAGACAAAAACAAAAAAAGTTGAAAATGGAAATAATATTTATACAACCATTGATACAAAATTACAAACGTATCTTGAAACAACTCTAACTAACGTACAAAAAACATATAATCCTAAATCAATGAATGTTGTTATAATGAATGCTAAAAATGGAAAAATTTTGGCAGGAAGTCAACGGCCTACATTTAATGCAGATACCAAAAGTGGTATTTCAAAGATGTGGCGTAATACGCTAATTGAAGATAGTTATGAACCTGGCTCGACTATGAAAGTATTTACAATGGCAGCTGCTATTGAAAATAATGCCTACAATGAGAATGCCGTCTATAAATCAGGTGTTTTAAAAGTGGGAACTAAGATTGTTCCTGATTGGAATACATCTGGTTGGGGTTTAATCACTTATCGTGAAGGTTTCGCTCGTTCAAGTAATGTTGGTATGGCTAAGTTGGAACAAGCGATGGGGCATACTGCTTGGCTTAAATATATTAAAAAATTTGGTTTCCTGGAAAGTACAAATCTGGGATTAGCTAATGAAGCAAAAGGTAGTATTGAATTTCAATACCCAATTGAACAAGCAGATACAGCTTTTGGTCAAGGAATAAATGTGACAACTATGCAAATGATGCAAGGTTTTACGGCATTTGCAAACAACGGTAAGATGATCAAACCAACGCTTGTGGATAAAATTGTAGATCCTAATACTGGAAAAACAACGTATCAAGCTAAAACAACAAATTTAGGACAAGTTATTAAAAAATCAACGTCTAAAGAAGTATTAAGCATGATGCAAGATGTTATCTACAAAAATTATGGGACCGGTAATGCCTTTAAAATTGATGGTTACAAGATAGCTGCAAAAACAGGAACTGCCCAAATTTCGGATCCAAATGGAACTGGATATCTAACGGGTGATGCAAATTATGTCTTTTCAGTTGTAGGTATGGCGCCGGCCAAAGATCCAAAATATATTATGTATGTAACGATGAAACAACCACAAAATATGCAAGGTACCAGTGGTAATGCTATTTTGGCACAAATATTTAATCCATTGATGAAGAGGACTTTAGAAGAAGACAGTTCAACAGCGGTATCAACTGCAAAGACTAATGTAACAGTAGCAGACGTTACAAATAGTTCAACTTCATCAGCTAAAACAAAATTAAACGAACAAAATCTAGATATTGCAGTTATCGGACATGGCAGAACGGTAGCTAATCAGTATCCACCTGCTGGAACGACTGTATTATCCGGACGTAAAATATTGTTATTAACAAATGGTGAAATGATTATGCCTGATTTAACCGGTTGGTCAAAGAGTGATGCGGTGAATGCTGCAGAATTAATGAAACTAAACTTAACGACAACGGGTAGTGGTTATGTAGCAGCTCAAAGTATTAAGGCGAATACAGTTGTTAAAAAATCAACTATGGTGAAATTAACGTTAAAATAAAAAGGTGAATATAGATATGAGAGCAGATAAATTAATCCAAAGTTTAAAATTTAAACGAGTATCAACGGCGATTGATTCAGAGTTAGATATTAAGCTATTAACACAAGATACAAGAGAAGTTGTTGAAGATAGTCTATTTGTTGCTGTTGAAGGTTATACAGTTGATGGACATGATTTTGTGAATCAAGCGGTTGAAAAAGGTGCGAAGATTATTATTGCTCGTAAACCAGTTGATGTACCTGTTCCAGTCGTTTATGTCCAAGATACAAATCGTGCGATGGCAATTCTTGCCGATGCATTTTATGGCGTCCCAAGTCAGCAGATGAGAATGATTGGTGTTACTGGTACAAATGGTAAGACGACTGTTACACATTTGATTGAACAAATTTATCGTGACTTAAATCAAAAAACAGGTTTAATCGGTACAATGTATCGTAAAATAAATGATACACTGTATCCTTCGAATAATACAACTCCAGATGTTATTACATTGCAAAGAACTTTAGCACAAATGAAACAAGAAAAAGTTGAAACTGTTGCAATGGAAGTTTCTTCACATGCGTTAGTCTTAGGACGTGTATGGGGTATTGATTTTGATATCGCAGTTTTTACAAATTTGACACAAGATCATTTAGATTTTCATAAAACAATGGAAAATTATGCACATGCAAAAAGTATGTTATTTGCTCAGTTGGGTAATCATTATACTGAATCAGGCGACTCAAAAGTGGCTGTTTTAAATTTTGATGACCCAGTGGCTCGAACGTTTACTCAGTTTACTTCTGCTCAAATATTATCTTACGGTATCGAAAATGATGATGCCATGATTCAAGCTAAAAATATTGAAATTAAGAGTCATGGAACTGAGTTTGATTTAATTCTTTTTGGTGAAACAACTCATGTTACAATGCAATTAATCGGCTTGTTTAATGTTTATAATATGCTTGCTGCGTTTAGTGCCGCATATGCTGCTGGACTTGATGAAACACAAATTATTAAATCACTTGAAAAAGTGACTGGTGTTAAAGGTCGTTTTCAATTAGTGCCTTCTAAAACGGGTATCAGTGTAATTGTAGATTACGCGCACACACCAGATGGGTTATTAAATGTCTTAGAGACAATACAAGATTTTGCACAAAATAAAATTTATTGCATTGTTGGCTGCGGTGGTGATCGTGATAAAGGAAAACGTCCTAAAATGGCAAAAATTGCTGCTGACCATAGTGATTACCCAGTATTTACTATGGATAATCCTAGAACTGAAGATCCTAAGGAAATTATGGCAGACATGCTGACTGGAATTCCAGAAAATAGAGCAACTGTTATAATGGATCGACACGATGCAATTGCTCAAACAATAAAAAAGGCGCAACCAGGAGATGTTATTTTAATTGCTGGTAAAGGTCATGAAGATTATCAAATTCTTGGTCGAGAAAAAGTGCATTTTGACGATGTTGAAGAAGCATCGGGAGCATTAAATAAAAAATAAGAATTGAGTGAGGATAAGACAATGACTAAACCAGAAATGTTTATACCGTTGGTAAGTGGATTCGCATTAACGTTTATGTTTATGCCATTATTTATTGGCTATTTTAGAATACGTAAACAAGGGCAAATGATTAGAGAAGAAGGACCAAAATGGCATGAGAAAAAGTCTGGTACACCAACAATGGGTGGATTTGTCTTTAATATTGCTATTATTATTACTGCAATTTGGACAGGTATATGGGCTAATTCTATGACACCAGCGATGATGATTATGATTTTCATCTTATTTTTATATGCTATTTTAGGATTTTGGGATGACAGTATCAAATTATTCAAACGACAAAATGAAGGTTTAAAGCCTTGGCAAAAATTATTGGGTCAAATAGTTGGTGGATTAATCTTCACCGTCGTTTATGTCCATGAACATTTGCCACTTGCAATTAATGTCTTTGGTTTTGGTGAGGTCTCAATCGGTATTCTTTATGCTGTATTCATTATTATTTGGCTTGTTGGATTCTCTAATGCGGTTAATTTAACTGATGGAATTGACGGTCTTGTTTCAGGTCAATCAATTATTGCATTCGGTGCATATGCAGTTGTTGCGCAAGTACAACAACAAAAGGATGTACTTATTTTTTGTTTATCTGTCATTGGCGCATTAATTGCGTTCATTTGGTTTAATCATAAACCAGCTAAAGTTTTCATGGGAGATATGGGATCGTTAGCATTAGGTGGTGCATTAGCAACCGTTTCAATTTTATTACACCAAGAACTATCACTCATTTTTATTGGTATTATATTTGTTTGTGAGACGGCAAGTGTTATTTTACAAGTAGCTTCATTTAAATTAACAGGTAAACGCATATTCAAGATGAGCCCAATTCATCATCATTTTGAAATGAGTGGTTGGAATGAATGGAAAATTGATATTGTCTTTTGGACTATTGGGTTAATTGCTGCGATTTTAACGTTACTAGTCATTTTATAAAGGGAGATTTAATTGGAATGAAAAATATTACGAATTATCAAAATAAAAAGGTTCTAGTTGTAGGTTTAGCAAAGAGTGGCTTGAATGCAGCCAAACTTTTAAAAGATTTAGGCGCATTTGTGACTGTGAATGATCATAAAAATATTGATGATAACCCTGAAGCTAAAGAGCTTTTGGCTGAAGGAATCAAAGTGATTACGGGCGGACACCCACTCTCTTTACTAGATGAGGATTTTGAGTTAGTCGTAAAAAACCCTGGAATTCCATATACAAATTTACTTATTGAAAAGGCAATGGAAAAAGGTTTACCTATTATTACAGAACCAGAGCTTGCTTATGAAATTTCTGAAGCGCCAATGATCGGGGTTACAGGAACGAATGGTAAGACAACTACAACGACGCTGATTTCATTGATGTTAAATCAAGAAAGAAAGCAAGGACGTGCATTTGTCGCTGGAAATATTGGTGTTCCATCTGTTGCCGTAGCAAAAAAGGTAACCAAAAATGATATTATTGTAGCTGAATTATCAAGTTTTCAATTATGTGGCATTGATAAATTGAAACCAGAAATAGCCGTTATTACTAATATTTATGAGGCACATACGGATTACCATAAAACTCGAGAAAATTATGTGAAAGCAAAAATGAGAATAACTGAAAATCAAGATTCTAGTGATTTTCTTGTTGTCAATTGGGATTTAAAAGAACTTCGTGAACTAGCTAAAACAAGTTCTGCTAACATTGTGCCATTTTCTAGATTAGATGAAATTGAAACAGGGGCTTATGTAAAAGACGGAAATATTTACTATCAGAATGAATTCATTATGAAATCGGATGAAGTTAATATTCCTGGTGAACATAATATTGAAAATGCGCTTGCAGCTATCGTAACTGCTAAAATTAAAGGTGTAACAAATACTGCTATTCAAGAAGTATTATCGACATTTACAGGAGTACGCCACCGTACACAGTTTGTTAGCGCATGGCATAATCGCAAATTCTATAATGATTCAAAGGCAACTAATATTGAAGCAACTGAGATGGCTGTAAAAGGATTTTCGAATCCAATTATACTATTAGCTGGTGGATTAGATAGAGGATTTACGTTTGAAAAATTGGTGCCTGTACTTAAAGCACATGTAAAAGCAATGATTGTTTTCGGTGAAACAGCTGATTTAATGCGAAATGCTGGAGAAGCGGCAGGTATTACTCAAATTAAGCAAGTCACTGATGTTGTTGCAGCTGTTCCCGAAGCATATAAATTAAGTGATAACAATGATATTATATTGTTATCCCCAGCAGCAGCTAGTTGGGATCAATATCCTTCATTTGAAGTACGTGGTGACAAATATATTGAAGCGGTTGAAAAATTAATGCAAGTAGAGGATAAATAAAATGAAAATTATTGTTTCTGGTGGTGGCACTGGCGGGCATATTTACCCTGCGTTGGCCCTTATTGAAGCGCTAAAAGTAAAAGATCCAACGGCTGAATTTTTATATGTTGGGACTGAAAAAGGACTTGAGAGCCGAATCGTTCCAGATAATGGAATTCCATTTAAAACAATTAAAATTCAAGGATTTAAAAGATCGTTATCAGTAGAAAATATTAAGACAGTCCAACTATTTTTAAAAAGTGTGAAAGACGCAAAGAAAATGATTAAAGAATTTAAACCAGACATTGTTATTGGAACAGGCGGTTACGTATGTGGTGCAGTGGTTTATGCTGCTGCTCGATTACATATTCCAACTATTGTTCATGAACAAAATAGTGTTGCAGGTGTAACAAATAAATTTTTGAGCCACTTTGTTGATAAAGTAGCTATTTCTTTTGAATCAGTTGCAGATCAATTTCCTAAGAAAAAAGTTGTTTTCACAGGGAATCCCCGCGCACAACAGGTTGTAAATGAAACAGAAATTGAAGCATTATCGCAATATGGATTATTAGATGATGTACCAACGATGTTAGTTTTTGGTGGTTCAAGAGGAGCTGCGAAAATTAATCAAGCAATGGTTGAAGCAATTCCTGAATTAAATAAAAAACCATATCAAATTTTATTTGTTACAGGTAACGTTCACTACGATAAAATTATGAATGATTTAAACGGGATAGAATTAAATAAAAATATTGTGATAAAACCATATTTAAATAATATGCCTAATTTATTAAGCCATATTTCTGTCATTTTAGGACGTGCTGGTGCAACAAGTATAGCAGAAATAACTGCACTTGGATTACCATCTATTTTGGTGCCTAGCCCTTATGTTACAAATAATCATCAAGTAAAAAATGCAATGAGTCTAGTTGATAATAATGCAGCTAAGCTTATTACTGAGGATAAGTTAACGGGATCAAAATTGGTCATGGTTTCAGATGAAATGATGCTCAATACTGATGTGAGAAGACAGATGGCTAATAATTCACGTAAAATGGGTGTGCCCAATGCTGCAGATAATCTAATTAAGGTTATGGAAGATTTAATCAAAATTAAAGAATAAGTTAGGAGGCCAAATAAGATGTCAAAAAATAAATTCTTAAAAAGAAAAAAAGCTGAATTGACACCTTGGGAGGCCTTACAAGAGAAAAAAAAGAAGAAAAATAAACGATTCGATTTTTTTGGAAACCCCAAAACAATTAGTGACCGATTACCAAAATTAAAAAAATATCAACATCATGCCCTAAAACAAAAATTAATTATTATAATTGGTTCGTTTCTGATTATTGGTTTAATTGCACTATATTTTATTTCACCATTAAGTAAAATACAAAATATTAGTATTTCAGGTGAAAAAACAGTTTCAAAAGTACAAGTAGAAAATGCTAGTAATTTACACATTAATGATCCATTATCCCACGCGTTTTTTAGAAAAAAAGCTATTTTAAAGGATATAAAAAAAGAATTGCCACAGGTGAAGTCACTAACTGTTAGCCATAATAAATGGAATGGTGTTAAACTTTCTATTAATGAATATGATCTTGCAGGATATATTTATAAAAATAAAACATACTATCAATTATTTTTGAATGGGACAATTGGAAGTAAGAAATTTGACCAACCAGTGGGGAATTATCCTACGTATTCTAAGTTTAATCAAACAAATATATTGCAAAAAATGGTTAAACAATATAAAAAAATTCCGATGAAAATCAGAAATGGAATATCAGAAATCGATTATCAACCATCCAAAGTGAATAATCAGCGAATATATATATACATGAATGACAGAAATAAAATTATTGCTAATATTGATAATTTTGCCGATAAAATGGCTTTCTATCCAAGTATCTCATCTAAAATGAAGAAAAAAGGTGTCGTTGATTTAGAAGTGGGTGCATATTCTTATCCATATAATAAGAAAAGTTAACAAAGTTGGTATGGCCTATGGGATATCCTTTCTAAATCAGGTCTTAATGTGGTAAAATATGAGTACTATATCTTATAAAAAATAATATTAAAAGCAAGCTGTAAGGAGGTTCTTTTTCAGATGGGTAACGCAGGTATATATGTGGGGTTAGATATCGGTACGACATCAATTAAAGTTATCGTTTCTGAATACGTTAATGGTCAATTGAACGTAATTGGTATTGGTAATGAACGCTCACAAGGTTTGAATAGGGGAATTGTAGTCGATATTGATAAGGCTGTAATTTCAGTACAAAAAGCTATTAAACAAGCTGAAGAAAAAGCAAATATTCAGATTCACGAAGTACATGTTGGTATTCCTGCTAATTTATTACAAATTATTCCTTGTAACGGCATGATTGCCGTTTCAGATGAATCAAAAGAAATTACAAATGAAGATGTTGTGAATGTTGCGAGTGCAGCATTAGTTCAAAATTTACCACCAGAAAGAGATATCATTGATATTATTGCTGATGAATTTGTAGTTGATGGATTTGATGGCATTAAGGATCCTCGTGGTATGATTGGTGTGAGATTAGAAATGCATGGATCAGTTTATACTGGCCCAAAAACAATTATTCATAATTTAAAAAAATGTGTTGAAAATGCTGGGCTAACTATCAGAGAAACAATCGTGAACCCATTAGCACTTGCATCAGTTGCGATGTCAGATGGCGAAAGAGACTTTGGTACTGTACTTATTGATCTCGGTGGTGGTCAAACGACTGCTTCAGTGATTCATGATCATAAGTTGAAATTTACATACGTGGACCAAGAGGGTGGCGATTTTGTCACGAAAGATATCTCAGTGGTTCTTAATACATCTGTTGAAAATGCTGAAAAATTGAAACGCAATTATGGATTTGCTAATTCTGAGTTAGCATCAGAAGATGATGTTTTCCCAGTTGATGTTGTTGGACAAAGTGAGCCAATCAATATCTCTGAAAAATATTTAGCAGAGATTATTGAAGCAAGAATCTCTCAAATCTTAGATAAAATAAAAAGTTCATTAGATGCTATCAAGGCGTTAGAATTACCAGGTGGCGTTATCTTAACTGGTGGTCTTGCAGCTTTACCAGGAATTACAGAATTAGCATCAGAAATTTTGCAAGTTCAAGTTAAAACCTACGTCCCTGATCAAATGGGATTACGCTATCCTTCATTTGCACAAGCCTTAGGATTGATTAATTATGCAGTCGAGCAAGATGAAGTCACATTATTAGTGAAAAGTGCAATGGGACTTGATATTGATCAATTAAGTTATAGTATTGTTGAACCAGACAACGAAAAACCTAAGAAGCAAGAAGTAAAAAACAAAGTTAAAAAAACTAGAAAACCAAAAACATCAGGGGATCCATTAAAATCAGTTAAAAACTTTTTTAATGAATTTTTCGATTAAATAGGAGGAAGTAAGTAATGGAATTTTCTTTGGACTCAAGTGAAGATAAAGGCGCAGTAATAAAAGTAATTGGTGTCGGTGGCGCTGGTGGTAATGCTGTTAATCGTATGATTGATGAAAATGTTTCAGGTGTTGAGTTTATTGCATTAAATACTGATGTTCAGGCATTGGAAAGCTCAAAGGCAGAAATTAAAATTCAATTGGGTCCTAAATTGACTCGTGGATTAGGTGCTGGTGCAACTCCAGATATTGGTAGTAAAGCTGCACAAGAAAGTGAAGAAGCAATTATCGAAGCTATTGATGGCGCTGATATGATTTTCGTTACTGCTGGAATGGGTGGTGGAACAGGAACAGGAGCTGCTCCTGTTGTAGCTAAAATCGCTAAAGATCAAGGCATTTTAACAGTCGGAATTGTAACACGTCCATTTACATTTGAAGGACCTAAACGTAGCCGTTTTGCTGCTGAAGGAATAGCTAATCTGAGAGATCAAGTTGATACGTTAGTTGTTATTGCTAATAACCGTTTACTTGAAATCATTGACAAGAAGACACCGATGCTTGAAGCATTCCAAGAAACAGATAATGTTTTACGTCAAGGTGTTCAAGGTATTTCTGAATTAATTACATCACCCGGTTTAATTAATTTAGATTTTGCTGATGTTAAAACAGTGATGGCTGATCAAGGAACTGCATTAATGGGAATTGGATCTGCTACTGGTGAAAATAGAACTGCTGAAGCAACAAAAAAAGCAATTTCTTCGCCATTACTCGAAGTTTCAATTGATGGTGCAAAACAAGTTCTACTTAATATCACCGGTGGTGCTGATATGAGTCTTTTCGAAGCGCAAGAAGCTTCTGAAATTATTTCACAAGCTGCAACTGATGAAATTAATATTATTTTTGGAACGTCAATTAATGAAGACCTAGGTGATGAAATCGTCGTAACAGTTATTGCAACTGGTATTGATGATGTTAAAGAAGAAAAAAAAGCCACAGTTCGTACACGAACATTACCAAGAACTGATGCACCTAAAGCAACATTAGCTGAAAAGCAAGAAGATCGTTTTGACGATTGGGATATTATGCACCCATCAAGTCAACCTGAAGAAAAAAAATCAACAGAATTTGAAAATGTTGAAAAACCAAATTTTGATGTCTTTAAGAATGATATCAAAACTGATGATTTAGCAACAAATAATGATGATAGTTTAAGTACACCACCGTTTTTCAGAAAACGACGTAAAGATTAATTAAATGAATCAATGGGGAGGTTACGGATATTATGGCTTTTGAAAAAATTGGTCGTTTTTTTGGGTTAGCTGAAGAAGATGATTTTGAAAATGATGATTACCAAACCGAAGAGTCTATGCGGACTTCGTCATTGAATCAAAGTAATAAAGTCGTTTCGATAAATGGTAAATATAGTCAACCACAAAAAATTAATTTATTTGAACCTAGAATTTATTCTGATGTTAAGGATATTGCAACGCATTTAATGCAAAATCAAGCAATCGTCGTAAATTTTCAAAAAATGGATGAAGTTCAATCTAAACGGATTGTTGATTTCTTGTCCGGAACAATTTTTGCTATTAACGGAACAATTCAAAGAATTGGCGATAATATTTTTCTTTGTACACCAAACTCATTTACTGTTGAAGGAAATATGGCAGATAATATTTTTGAAAAATTCGAATAAAAGAAAAATCGAGGTATACAAATGATTGAGTTTATTACATTTCTAGCTAAAGTGATTACGTGGGCTTTTGATGCTTATGAGCTAGCAATTATCATTTACGTTTTAATGTCATGGTTTCCAGGCGCTTATAATACGCCGGTTGGCCATTTCTTAAGTAAAATTTGTCAACCATACCTTGCATTTTTTGACCGTTTTATCCCGGCAATTGGGGGTATTAGTTTTTCACCAATTATTGCGATAATCGCGCTAAGCTTCATCCAAAATGGGGTTATGGGACTTCTGACTACTTTGATTCGTCTTTATGTTGGAGGCTAATGATATATGAATGATACAATTTACCAACATTTCAGGTCCGACGAAAAAGAAATTATTGATACATTGTCAGATTATATCGAGCAAGCTAAATCAGAGTACAGGGCAGTTCTAACTCATTTTTTAAATCCTAGAGAGGCACATATTGCGACCTATCTATTAGGCCAAAATGACGAAATTAGTTTAAAATTATTTGGTGGCACGAAAGAAGCTGAACGAAAAAGATTACTTTTTTATCCAGCGTATTTCGATGTTCAAGATAGTGATTTTGATTTACAACTTATTGAAATTAAGTATCCAATAAAATTTGCTACCTTAAAACATGGACAAATTTTGGGAACTTTGGCTAATGCGGGATTAGATAGAGAAGTACTTGGTGATATTTTAACAGATGGTCAGCAATGGCAGGTTGTTGTTGAAAAAAAGATGGCTAATTATTTGATTAGTCAAGTTGATCGTATTGGTAAAATTAAGGTATCACTTGAAGAGATTCCTTTTTCACAAACGGTGAGTGTCACAGATGAGTGGCAATCGCAAAATGAATTAGTTTCATCGTTACGAATCGATTCAGTCATATCAGCTGTTTATAATATGTCTCGACAAAACGCCAAAAATTTAGTTAATTCTGAAAAAGTTAGTTTAAATTGGCAAGTTATTAATAAGCCTGATTATGAATTAGCAGAGTTTGATGTTTTGTCAATTCGTGGTTTTGGACGAATCAAGTTAGATTTTATTGCAGGTATGACTAGAAAAGATAAATATAAATTAGAGTTATCAATATTAAAAAAATAAATTTTGAAGGACGTGCAAAATGACTTTAAGTCCATTAGATATTCATAATAAAGAATTTAACGTAAAATTACGAGGCTATGATCAAGACCAGGTTAATGATTTTCTAGATAAAATTATTAAAGATTATGAAATAACGTTAAAAGAAAATGAAAATTTAACTGAAGAAGTTAAAACTAGTAATGAAAAGTTAGAATACTTTAATGATTTAAAAGATTCTTTAAATCAATCAATTATTGTTGCTCAAGAAGCTGCTGATCGCGTTAAGGTTAATGCTAAGCGTGAATCTGAAATTATTAATAAAGAATCACAAAAGCAAGGTCATGATATTATTGATGAAGCGAATGAAAAAGCTAAACATATTATTGATATGGCTTCAGAAAAAGCTAAAAAATTAGCTGTTGAGACTGATGACTTGAAGAAACAAGCACGTATTTTCCGTCAACGTTTAAAAGTTATGATGGAATCACAATTAGAAGTTGTTAAAAGTTCTGATTGGGACGAAATTTTAAAACAAGGCGAGACAAGCACATATTCTGAAATTCAAGACGTTTTAAAACGTGAAGAAGACAAAGAAAAACGTGAAGCCAAAGAAATAAAAGAATCAGTTAATAATAATGACGATATTGTTGTTACAGAAATTATTGCTGAATCAGATGCAAATGAAGATTCTGAGCAAAATGATCAAGATACAATGGTCATTTTCCCAGATAATAAATAAATTTGAGAATAACAATTATATGATACATTTTTAGCGAGTCGATGATAGTGGAAGGTCGATAATAAGTATTATATAATTTATCATCTCAACGATTTCATTAAACTGAAATGATCAAGTAAGTTTAATCGGCTTCATCTCCGTTATCACGATGATTGAGTGAAATTTAACGTTATATAATGTTAAGTTTCTAAATTTGGGTGGTAACACGAAGACTTCGTCCCTTGTAACGGAGTCTTTTTGTGTATAATGAAATAAAATAACTTTTAAAAGGAGTTTATAATATGAAAATGAAAGAAACCTTAAACTTAGGTAAGA
The DNA here is from genome assembly GCF_056782075.1 of Dellaglioa sp. CoH-56-MRSF-12. The sequence continues at coordinate 62,082 of NZ_JBXAYD010000004.1, read as the reverse complement.
CAGAATTTCCAATGCGTGGAAATTTACCAGTTAAAGAAGCAGAGCGTGAAGATGCATGGAGACAAAACGGTGTTTATGAACTAAGACAAAAGTTAAATGAAAAGAAACCAAGTTTCATTTTACATGATGGACCTCCATACGCTAATGGTAATATCCATATGGGACATGCTTTAAATAAGATTACGAAGGATATTATCGTTCGTTCAAAATCAATGATGGGCTTCAGATCACCTTTTGTTCCTGGCTGGGATACTCATGGCCTTCCTATTGAACAACAATTGGTTAAACAAGGTGTTGATCGTAAAACCATGTCAAAAGCTGATTTTCGTGAATTATGTGAAAAATATGCTTTGGAGCAAGTTAATTTGCAACGCGAAGATTTTAAACGTTTAGGCGTTGCAGCTGAATGGGATAGCCCATACATGACTTTACAACCTGAATTTGAAGCTGAAGAAATCAGAATGTTTGGTGAAATGGCTGAAAAAGGTTACATCTATAAAGGTAAAAAACCAATTTATTGGTCACCATCGTCTGAATCAGCATTAGCTGAAGCAGAGATTGAATACCACGATATTAAATCACCATCAATGTATATTACATTTGATGTAGTTGATGGGAAAGATATTTTAGATACAGATACAAAAATGATTATCTGGACAACAACACCATGGACAATTCCAGCTAATTATGGTGTCGCTGTACATCCTGATTATAAATATATCCAAATTAATGCTGATGGGAAAAAATATGTTGTCGCTGAAGAACGTTTAAATATTTTAAAAGAAGAATTTGATTGGGAAAATGTTGAAGTATTAAAAGAATTTTCTGGTCGCGATATGGAATATATGACAGTGCAACATCCATTATATGATCGTACATCATTAGTTATTCTAGGTTACCATGTTACTTTAGATTCTGGTACAGGACTTGTTCATACTGCTCCAGGACATGGTGAAGATGATTTTATTGCTGGACAAAAGTATAAATTACCCGTTGTATCTGTTTTAGATGAAAAAGGTGTCATGAATGAAGATGCGCCTGGATTTGAAGGGATATTTTATGATAAAGCTAATCCATTAGTAACTGATGAATTGAAAGAGAATGGTCATTTACTTAAACTTTCATTCTTTACGCATAGTTATCCACATGATTGGCGTACAAAAAAACCTGTTGTTTTCCGTGCAACGGCACAATGGTTTGCATCAGTAGAGATGTTCCGCGATGATATATTAAAAGAAATTGAAAAAGTTGATTTTAAAAACGAATGGGGTAAGGTTCGTCTTTACAATATGATTAGAGATCGTGGCGATTGGGTGATTTCACGTCAACGTGCTTGGGGCGTTCCATTACCTATCTTCTATGCAGAAGATGGGACACCTATCATTACACCAGAAACAATTGAACATGTTGCTCAATTGTTTGAAAAAAATGGATCAAATATTTGGTTCAAAAATGATGCTAAAGCACTACTTCCTGAAGGATTTACAAGTGAACATAGTCCTAATGGTGAATTTACAAAAGAAGAAGATATCATGGATGTTTGGTTTGATTCAGGTTCTTCACATCGTGGAGTGCTAGGTAAACGTGATAATTTAACGTATCCTGCAGATCTATATATGGAAGGTTCAGATCAATATCGTGGATGGTTTAATTCAAGTGTTATTACATCCGTTGCAACTAATGGAATTGCACCATACAAACAGTTGATGTCACAAGGATTTGTACTTGATGATAAAGGACATAAGATGAGTAAATCGCTTGGGAATATCATTTTACCAAGTAAAGTTATTAAACAATCAGGAGCTGAGATTATCCGATTATGGACAGCATCAGCAGATACATCTTCTGATATCGCTGTTTCAATGGATATTTTAAAACAAGTCTCTGAAACATATCGTAAGATTAGAAATACATTTAAATTTATTTTGGCTAATACAACTGACTTTGATCCAAATGAAAATGCAATTGCATTTGATGAATTGGCATCAGCAGATAAGTATATGTTAATTAAATTAAATACATTTTCAAAAGAGGTTTTGGATGATTATGCTGAATATGATTTCTTAGCAATTTACAAAAAAGTGATTACATTTATTTCAAATGACTTATCAGCATTCTATTTAGATATTGCAAAAGATATCGTTTATATTGAAGCTGAAGATAGTTTTGAAAGACGCTCAATGCAAACTGTTCTATACCAGATTGTAACAACAATGGCTAAGTTATTAACACCTATCTTGCCACATACAACTGAAGAAGTTTGGGACTATTTGAAAGAACCAGAAGAATATGTTCAATTAAGTGAAATGCCAGAAGTTGCCCATTTTGATGGTGAAATTAAAATTGTTGAAAATTGGCAAGCATTCATGAAAATTCGTTCATATGTCTTAAAGGCTTTGGAAGATGCGCGTGATGCAAAATTAATTGGGAAATCATTTGAAGCAAAAGTTATTTTATATGTGAATGATTCTGATAAAGAATTACTTAACGTACTTGATACGGATATCCGTCAACAATTGATTGTTTCTGATTTAGAAATTTTATCTATTGATGATGTTCCAGAAGATGCAACTAATTTTGATAACTTAGCTGTTAAAGTTGAAGTAGCTAACGGTGAAGTTTGTCAAAGATGTCGTATGGTTAAGACTGATGTTGGGGAGGATACTGCGTTACCAACGCTCTGTCATCGTTGTGCAACGATTGTTGAACAAGGTTATCCAGAGGCAGTTACAGAAGGTTTTGAAAATTAAATATTTCAAAAAAGGAATAACGTAGAGTTATTCCTTTTTTTGAGTCAAATTGATTACAATCCTAAAAATATAGCGTAATATGTAAGGTATACAATTATAGTGAGAGCAGGTGTTCAATGTGGAATTAGTAAAAGTACATGGATCAGAAAACGATTTTTTTCTTTTAGATCAAACTAAATTAGAGACAGCATTATCAGATGAAAAATTAAAGAATTTAGCAATTCAAATGTGTGATCGAGAATCTGGATTACACGGTGGCTCAGATGGCATTTTAGTCGTTGATAAATCAAGTCATAATGGTGTTCTAGGTCAAATGAGAGTCATCAATGCTGATGGTACAGAGGCTAGTATGTGTGGAAACGGTTTAAGAACTGTTGGGCGCTATTTAGAAACTAAATTTGGACAAACAGAATTTAAAGTTGAGACAATGCATGCTGATTTAGATGTTAAGAAAGCACCAAATCTTCAGGCAGGCGTTGCAGCTTACAATGTCGAAATTTCACCTGTTAGTTTTGAGTCACAAACGTTACCAATGTTTTTACAAAGACAAACATTGGTAGATGAAATTATTCCTGAATTTTCACAAACGTTAAAGTTTTCAGCTGTCTCGGTACCAAATCCGCATTTAATTACTTTTGTTGATCATACAACGTTACAAGGACCGGAACTTGAAAGAATTGCAACTTATTTAAACGGTGAAAATCCGTATTTTCCAGATGGTGTTAACGTTAGTTTTGTTGAAAAATTAGATAATAAATCAATTTTTGTTAGAACTTATGAACGCGGAGTTGGGTTTACTAATGCGTGTGGAACAGCAATGTCTGCTTCAAGTTTAATGTTTGTTCTGTTAAGTGAAGGTAAAGTGCCATTTGGAACTGAAATTAATGTAAAAAATCCTGGTGGTATGGTTAAAACTGTTGTGCATCAAGATGAGAGTGGCAATTACTGGATGTCTCTAATTGGTAATGCAACTAATGTTGCGAATATAACAATTGAGTTAGCTGATGCTCTGAATGGTGATTTTTCTAAGGCCAAATGGATATCAACTAATGAACAGGATGCTTATTTAAAGTTTATATTAAGTATTATGTAATTTTATGGGGGTAAAAGACATAAATGACTGTCTTTTATCCTTTTTTTAATTTAAAATAAAGGGAAACGCTTGAGGAAATTTAATGAAAAAATGGATCATTGGAATTTGTTTAATGCTGATAATAATTGGCTTTGTTATTTTTGGCATTAGTTATTATTTATTTGAATATGCGGAGACACCAACCAATAAGGAATTTATTAATTCAGAACCTAAAAGTGCTGAGTTAAAGAAAGAATACACTTGGTTAAAACAAGTTAAAAAATTAAATTGGCAGATCAAATCTGAAGATAATTTAAAGCTTAAAGCAATTTATGTTCCTGCAGAAAGTAAAACTAATAAAACAATATTTGTTGCTCATGGATTTATGGGAAAGAAAGAAGAAATGGTCCGCTTTATTCATTTTTATCATGACAAAGGCTATAATGTTCTTGCACCAGATGCAAGAGCACATGGCCAAAGTCAAGGTGATTATATTGGTTATGGTTGGTTAGAGAGAAAAGATAATTTACAGTGGCTTGATAAAGTAATTAAATATAAAGGTACAGATTCAAAAATTACTCTATTCGGTGTTAGTATGGGTGGCGCAACGGTTATGATGTTGAGTGGAGAGAAAAAATTGCCTTCACAAGTTAAGGCAATTATTGAAGACTGTGGCTATACAAGTGTGGCTGATGAGTTAACTTATCAGTTGAAACAGATGTATAAGTTACCTAAAATCCCTATTATCCCTATTGCTAGTCTGATATCAAAAGTTAAAGCAGGTTACTCATTTTATGAAGCAAGTTCAATTAAGCAATTAAATCATAATAAGTTACCTGTGTTATTTATTCATGGTAGTGACGATAAATTTGTTCCGACTGAGATGATTTATCAAAATTATGCTGCGACAAGAGGACCTAAAGAAATTTTCATTGCACATGGTGCTAAACATGCTACGTCATTTACAAAAGATAAAGTTGAGTATGAAAAGAAAGTAACTCATTTTTTAAAACAATATTTTAACTAGGAAAAGTAAAATAACGAGGTTAATTAAATGAATTTAGAAGAAAAAGTTTTATCAGAAGAATTAATATTCAAAGGACATGTTATAGAAGTTGTTAATGAGACGGTTAAACTACCAAATGGTGAACAATCAAATAGAGAAATCGTACATCATCATGGTGCTGTAGGTATATTAGCAATAACGGATGAAGAAAAAATTGTTCTAGTTAACCAGTGGAGAGCACCTATTAGGAAGACATCATTAGAAATTCCGGCCGGTAAAATTGATGGCGATGATCATAATTTAATCGAGACTGCAACACGTGAACTGAATGAAGAAACACGCTATGAAGCTAAACATTTAGCTGAAATATATGGGTTTCATTCAGCATTAGGATTTGCGGACGAATATTTAACGCTATTCTATGCGACTGGATTAGAAAATGTAGATAACGAGTTACCTCAGGATATTGATGAATTTTTAAATGTAGTCGAATTGACGTTTAATGAGGTTCAAGCTAAAATTAAATCTGGTGAAATAACTGATGTTAAAACTATTTTAGCGGTTAATCATTGGGAAATTGAACGATTAAAAGGTGAATTACATGGATGATGAAAAAAAGTTATCGAGAAGTGAATATCAGAGATTACAAGAATTAAAGAATGATCCTGAATTTCGACAAAAAGAACGTCAACGAGTTGAAAAGGAATACCAAGATGAACATCCAACAAGAAGCTCATCTTCAGAACAACCAGAAAAAACAAATAAAAAAAGTAAATTAAACCAATTTTTGAATTGGACAATTGTATTTTTAGTTATTGCAATTGTAATTGTATTTTTAGCTTTATTCTTATTACCTTAGATATTAATAAAAAATGGAGGGTAACAACATGATTTACGGTATTTTATGTGCAATGGAGGAAGAAATTCTTTCGCTTAGAAGTCATCTAGAGAATAGAAAAGACAAAGAAATTGGCGGGATTTCATTTTATACAGGCCAAATTAATGGAAAAGAAGTTGTTTTGGTTAGATCTGGTATTGGTAAGGTACAAGCAGGGATGACAACAGCCCTTTTAATTGCAGAATTTGGAGTAACAGCCGTTATTAATTCTGGTTCAGCTGGTGGTATTGGTAATGGACTTAAAATTGGAGATGTGGTCTTAGCCACAGAAGTTGCCTATCATGATGTTGATGCAACAGCTTTTGGATATGAAATTGGTCAATTACCCCAACAACCAACTAAATACTTGGCAGATACAAATTTAAACGATGCAATTAAAAAAGCGGCTCAAGAAAATGATTTAAGTATAAAACCAGGACTAATTGTATCTGGTGATCAATTTATAGCAAGTCAAGCTCAGACAGATGTCATACTTAATCATTTTCCTGATGCTCTTTGTAGTGAAATGGAAAGTGCCGCAGTTGGTCAGGCAGCACACCAATTTGGTATTCCATTCACTATTGTTAGAGCGATGTCAGATGTTGGCGATGAAGAAGCTGGACAAACATTTGATGATTTTATTATTGAAGCTGGTCAAAAATCAGCACGAATGATTCTATCATTATTAAGCTAAATTAAAAGGAGATAAACTAAATTAATGTCAGGAATATACTTAGATAACGCAGCAACCACACCAATGGCAAATGAAGTCGTTGAAGTGATGACAGATATGATGAAGAGCACCTTCGGGAATGCCTCAAGTACACATCAATTTGGACGTTCAGCACGAATGGTGCTTGATGATAGTCGACAAATTATTGCAAATAGTATTCATGCAAAAGAATCAGAAATCATCTTTACAAGTGGTGGTACTGAGAGTGATAATATGGCTATTATGCAAACAGCTATTCAGAGAAAAACATTAGGTAAGCATTTAATCACAACAGCAGTAGAGCACCAGGCTATTTTAAAAACAATGAAATATTTAGAATCAATTGGATTTGAAGTTACTTATTTACCAGTTAATGAAGATGGTGTTATCAATATAGTCGATTTTAAAGAGGCTTTAAGAGATGATACAATTCTTGTTTCAATCATGATGGGTAACAATGAGACGGGAAGTCATATGCCAATTCATGAAGTTGGTGAGATTTTAAAGGATCATCAAGCTTGGTTCCATACGGATGCTGTTCAAGCTTATGGACTACTGGATATAGATGTTAATGAGGATCATATAGATATGTTATCAACATCAGCCCATAAATTGAATGGGCCTAAATTTTTAGGCTTTCTCTATAGAAGAGAATCTATATTTTTCCCTCCCTTTATTAAAGGTGGGGAGCAAGAAGACAAGAGACGAGCAGGGACAGAAAACATACCAGCAATTGCAGGTTTTGCTAAAGCTGTTTCTTTAATCTCAGATGATGAAAAACAAGTACGACAATTAAAGTATCAAGGCTTCAAAAAGCAAATTATAGCGGGATTAGATGATAACCATATTGATTTTGAAATTAATGGGACACTCTCAGATGATAACTTACAACATGTCTTTAATATTTGGATAAAAGGTATTCAAACTGAAGTATTACAGACCCGGTTAGATTTGGCAGGTATTGCTGTTTCTGGTGGCTCTGCATGTACTGCTGGTAATCTCGAACCTTCACATGTATTAATGGCTATGTACGGTGAAAAGAGTCCGAGAGTCACAGAATCTATTCGATTGAGTTTTGGAAAAGATAATACAGCTGAAGAGATAGATACTTTTATAGTACAATTAGTTAGAATAGTTGGTAGATTGAAAAAATAGGGGGAATTTAATAATGGCATTTGAAAAAAGTATTCAACTTTTAGGAGATACAGTAACTTATGAATTGAGTTCTGATGTAAAAAAATATACGTTAAGAGATTTAGGATTTGCAGAAACTAAAGCAGGTAATTTTCAATTGGAGAGATCTTTAGATCCTAATTCACCTTTCAATAAGGGCATTAAAGTTAAAGTTATCGTTGATAAGTCATTAACTGGATTTAAAATGTCAACGACGACTGCTAATGGACTTAAAGCAGTTAATATATTTCATGGTGAAGATAAAAAAGCTGAAACTGAACAATTTGATTATGTGATTGGTCAATTAATTGATAGGGATGTTTTGAAAAAGGTATTGTCAAAATGACAATACCTTTTTTATTATTATTAATAGTATTTTATAAGGGTATATTAACTATGAAGTATTATAAGGATGTTTTTGTATGTACGTTTTTAGATTGAAAAGGTATAATAAAGCGTATTCACTATATTCAATAGGAGATGAAATAATGGATTTATATTTGATGAAAGCAGAATCATTATATAAAATATTGATTAAAAAATTTGAAGTATCTTTTGAAGGGTCTAAGGTAGAATTCTCGTTAGATGATTTGTATAGTTTGGGATTGAAATTAAGAAGTAAGAAGTTAATTTCAGATATTGATTTTGAAAAACTTAGAATAGTTGCAATTACTCATGACATAAATAAGTTAGAAGAAATACACCAATATTTTGATGTATTTAAGAAAGATAAAAATATAACAGAATCTGCTCTGGCACAGATGTTAAAAAAATTATCATTTGAAGCAAAAGATTCTGTAATTGATGCAAGTGATTTTAGTGCTTTTAATGAATATATGCACGTAGAACGAGAAATACAACATAGGTTAGAGAAGATAATTCTTAATAAAATACAGAGAGAAAAAAGTTCTTTAACTTTTATTGTAGGAAATGTAGGAGATGGAAAATCGCATCTATTATCTTACATGAATAATCAATATTTTGATATTTTTAAAAAAAATAAAGTATATATACATAATGATGCAACGGAAAGCATTAATCCTAATTTATCATCTATTGATTCGTTAATGGATATTCTCACAAAGAATAAGAATGAAATTGAAGGTTATAAACATGTTATTATTGCTATTAATTTAGGGGTAGTTAAGAGATTACTTCATAAAATAAAGTCAGATTCGACATTAAGTGAAATTACAATTGCATTGAGTAATATAGAAAAAAATAATCAGGAAAATATAGAAGATAAAAAAGTATCAGTGATTTCATTTTTTAATAATGCAAACTTTGAAATTGATGAGACGGGTGTGAACAGCTTATATTATGATCAAATTTTTAAAAAAATATGTTTAAAAGAAGAAAATAATCCATTTTATAATGCTTACAGAAATGATTTAGAAAATGGCTATGATAAAGTTGAACATATTAATTATGAGCTGTTCTTAAATAAGAAAGTCCAAGAAGCAATTAAATATTTATTGATAAGAATTCAAGTTTCTAATGGTATAATCATCTCCACTCGAGATGTATTGAACTTTATTCACGATATTATTATACCAGCAAAGGAAATTAAAAGTAATTACACATCATATTTACCTTATTTATTATTTGAAAGCCAAAATAAGTCTGAGATATTAAAAGCTATTTATTTTCTTGATCCATCACGAAATTCAAATAAAAAAATTGATGAATTTAATGTTGAGGTATACAACTATGATGATGAGTATGTTGATAAAATTGAAGATAAAATTGAAGATAATGAAAGAGCAATTCAAAAAGTTATAGAATCTGTTGGTAAATTAGATACGGATAGACATAAAATTCGAGTTAACACATTTCTTAGAGTTCAATTTTTATTAGATTATCAAAATGAGTTATTTGATAATGAAAATTATTTTTCTTTTCTAAGTATTCTTTCAAAAAATGTAAGACAAATTAAAGAGTTGGCAAAATTGATACAAAGCAATGTATTACGGTGGAACGGTCAAACTGTAAAAGGATTCGCGTTTATAAATAATTTGAGTTTAAAAACTAGAGTTGCAGTGCCATTAAGATTAAACTATGTAGATTTTGAAATTAACAAGTTTGAAATTAATATGTGTTTTAAAGATACAAGTAATGAAGCTGAATATTTTGTTAAAATAGATTTTGAAGATTATGTGCTATTGACAAAAATTCATAATGGATATGTTATTTCTAATATTGAACGGTCAGAGGCAATGAATTTTAACAATTTTGTATTTAACATATTACTGAATACTAATAACAATGAAACTGTTATTGTTGGTAATATAAATGATGGATATCTATATAAAATAGAGAATAATGGGATTGATTATGAAGTATCAGAGGTGAAAATATAATGTCTATTGAATTAGAAAATTTAAAAAAACATTTGGAAATGGATAAAGGAAAGATAAAAAATAATCATCATAAATCAGGACAATTATTACCGTTTATGACCCGTGAGCCAGAGAGAGCAAAATTTGAAAATGGATTTGCACCAATTATAGGTAATTTAGCAAGGATTAGCATTAACAAAGGTGAGATATCAAAGGATACTAAATCCTTTGATAAGGATATAAGTGATGATTTTGATTTATCTAAAATAGGTAATAAAGATAAATTTTTAAAATTATTTTCTAATTCGGCACTTGATGAAATTTATATTCCCAAGTTGCTGGCGTATAAAAAGTCGAACGAAAAAAAAAGTTCAAGTGGAGAATTAAAGATTGCAGCATTTTTAAATTATACACTTGAGCTAGAGAAAAATAATATGTGGATTGAATTTATAAATAAAAAAGATGAGCACAATCTTTATGAAAAAATTATTATAGAAAATTTACATGAACTAACTAATAATAATATAAAAAAAGAAAAATTTGTTTCAATTGGTGACCAAAGTATATTCTTAGATTATTTTAATCATGATTTGAACAATTTTATGAAAAATACAACATTTTTTATGAAAAATATTGATACATTTTTTAGCTACTATTATTTTTTCATAATTAGTCAAATAATAATGAATATTGGAACCTTCGATGAGTTTAATAAAAAAAATATTTTTTTTGCACTTGATACGGAAAAAATATCAGGTTCAAGACCAACAAATGATAGAGGTTATGCTCAAGTTAAAGAAAACGCAACTGATTTGTTAGTTAACGTTGATTTATTAGATTATTTAAATTTATTAGTTCCTAGTGAAAAATTTTATAGTTTATTTCAGTTAACAGATATAAATTTTGAATATTCAATAGAACTTAGAAATAATTTAAGTGAATTTTTAAATGAGTTTTTGGAGGATGATATAAGCATGTCATCTGAAAATAATATAAAGGATAATATAAAACTTTTAAAATTAAAATTAACAAAAAATTTATCCGACGAAACTAAATCTAGATTTTCTAAATCTTTTGAAGCAATAGCAGTAAAATATTTTGTAAAAAGACGTGGTAGACTTGGAAATGTTTTAAACATGACTGATGATACTGTATTGGTGATTACAGCGGGTATAGTTGGTTCAGAAAAAATGCTTGTTAAAGATGTTATTACCGAAATGAGTAATAGAGGAATTTCATTAGATAATATTTCTAAAAGAAAATTAGTAGAAACATATGAAAAAATGAATATTCTTGAAAAATTAAGCGATAGCGGGGATGCACAATATGTCAAACCAATATTATAAATTTTTAATCGAACGGTTATTTAAATGGTTTAAAACCCAAAATATTAGTGCTGGTAGCAGGTATTATTTGAATTTAGATCAAAATAATGAAGTTGTTAGATTCTATAATGCATTTGAAATGAATGATATTATTTCTACTGAAGATTTTGTAATTGATCAAAAGGACGTGCAGTTCCATGGTAAAGTGGTAAATATAAATGGTGTTAACATATTATTTGTTGCAGCAACAGATAAAATGAACTCAGATTTTTTAGTAACACTTAGAAATAGGGTTAGTTTACAATCTGACATATGGAGAAATACGGCACTTTTTATCGTGTGTACTGAAATTCTTGACAGTATATCGGGTGGAGCCATGAATGTTAGTCACGGAAATGGGCCTTTTTCTGTTGATAAAATTAAACACGATTTAAAAAGTGAAATAGAAAAGTCCGGGTTATCGGACGCTAACCAAGTAGTATTAGAAGAGTTTAAAAAGAATATAATTTTGGAAGATTCAATGAACTTAACATTATTAGATTTTGCCAGTATTTTTTCAATTTTAGAAAAATCAGAGATTACTCCGGATGACTATAAAAATATGGGTTATTTTTATGATACACAAATACAAACGTATGATGCTGATAATATTAAAAAAAGATTAAGAGAAAATAAGCAAGATTTTCAAAAGATTGGTGGTTGGCAAGAATATAATACTGTTGAAGATAAAATAGTTAACTACACGCAAGCAGATTTAGAATCAATGAGTATGTTGAAAGAAAAGGATATTTGGATGGATGTCGATTTTTCAAAAATAAAAAGAGGAAAAGAAAAATTAAAAGAATTAAGAAAAGATACAATTATTTATCAATCAGATAAAATAAATAAAGTTAATCCTGATTTAATTATATATGACCGAAGTAGAGAAAATGGTGAAAATAAAAATTCTGTTAAGTACAAAAACAGATTTATTTTAATATTTAAAAATAATATTAATCATGAAAATAATCAATTGATAATAAAACTTCCTTTTGATGATTCTGTGAAGGCATCAAGAATTAATAAAAGTAAGAGCCATATAATTGATGGGAAATCTGCTGAATTTACTGCAGATGGTAATAATTTAAAAATTATTGTAAACGACTTCAATGTGATGGATATATATGGAATTAAGACCTCATATGAACATTCAAAGGCACAGAAATATACATTTCAAATAATTTATTTACCATTTTCTCAAGACATATTTAATAATATATTATCGAGTTATCGTGTAAAAATAACTAAATCTAAGATGGAGATTCAGTTAGAATACGAAAAAAATTATATAATTGGTGGTACAGATTTTATTGATGAGGTTGATTATGATCAGATTAAATATAATGTAATTCCTATTTCAGATGAAGTGGGTGTAAATATTAATTTTGAAAATATTGATTCAGATGAAAGTGAGAATGAATTTAAGCTAGTTAATGAAGGCATTGAAATACCATTTTCAATTTTAGATAATAGTCAGAAGCCGGTTCCCAGAAGTGGTTTGTTTATAGAAAAAAATAGGCGTAAGGCTAATGAAAGTTTAATTTTTGATGGGGCTAAAATAATTAATGGTACAGAAAAATATTATGTCTTTAGTGAAAATAAGAAGTTGTTGAATTATGAAGTAGATATTATTAAACAACAAATATTGTATGCAAAAATAGATGATTCAATTGTCACTAGTATTGAAGTTCAGATACCTGAACAAATAAGAATAGACTATATTCTTATTTGTAAGCTATTAAAAGAAAGAAATACTATTTTAAGTTTAAGTTATTTTGATCAAGAATTATTGAAAGCTCTTAATAAATATTGTGATGATTTTGATGAAGTAATTAATCAAATCTCCGAAGAAAGACTTACATTGGAATTAAAAGATTTATATAAAATGGGTACAGTAGAAATCGATGGGGAAATAGCTTATACACCTTTACATCCAGTATTGATTAAATATCAACTAGAGTTATTAAAAAGGACAGAATTTCAATCTATACCTGAAAATTTTATTCGAACGTTAAATCCAAGTGGATTAGTTCCATATATATCAAAAAATGGGGGACTATTAAAATCAAATTTTGATGATAGTTCGCCTAGATGGTTATTCTTTAATGAATTTAAAAAATCAAAAATATCAGCGATTTCTAGAAATATTATTACTTCTAGAATGTTAGATTTTTATAAGCATTTTCATTATCTTTTTGAAGTAAGTTCTGATTATGCATTAAATGCTTCAATGCATAATATTAACGATGATAAAACAATATTAAAGAGTACGATTGATTTTATGTTAAAACAGCTTCAAAATACTAAACAAGGGTTTAAATTAGAAAATATGCATCCTGTTAATTTATATATAAATAACGATAAAAAAATTCTTAATCCAATATATGACCAATTTAATCAAATTATAACGGCAGCTGATTTTGAAAATTTATTTTCTGAAAAATTTATGGGAGATAAAATTAATGATTATGCTAATGAAGACGTAATTAAAGTATTAAAATCGCGGATTAATATTTATCATAATTTTGTTAGACAACCATATAGTCATGTTTCATTTTATAAGATGGATGTCGAGAGTAATGCCAATAGTTTTAAATCAGATAAGCTGGAAATGAATTATACTTTAGGCGGTCTAATAAGTGGTAAAAAATATAGTCTTGATAAAAAAATGTTTATACAAGGATTCGGTGTAAATATGGATTCAAAATATTTACATCGGCCATTGATCAAATTTATGTATGATTGGAATGCATTTAGTGTAGCCAACAATGCGGAAACAAATGTTTATCAAGCAGGAATTACGAATGTAAATAACATTCCAAGTTTTGAAAGTGAAGATGGTCATTTTGATGATATATTAACGAATATTATGGAAAATAGTAATTGGGTAACGTTATTGGATCCAGATATCAGTTTGGATTATTTTTCGGAACGTAATGATTTATATATTATTCATTATACAGATCAAAGTAACACTTCAAATTATGAGTCAATAACTTTTACAAACCAAATTGAACAATATAGTTTAATTATCAATGATAAGATAGAAAGATATGACAAAACTATAATTAAAAATAAAGAAACAAGTTTAAATATTATTAAATCATTTAACATTATTAATGGAGAATGGCTTCTAAAAATTATCGGAGATAAAACGAATCACAATATAGTGAGGGAAAAGTTAAGTATTATTTCGGCGTATAAAGAATTAATGGGTATTTTAGAAACTGAGAATATTATTTGGGTGCCCATATCGCTAGAAGAGATATTAAGAGTTTCTGGAATGGTTGGCATGAGCCAAAAAGAAGGATTATTTACAGCAAAAAATCTAGGAATGACAGGAGCTACAAGTGATGATCTGTTATTCATGGGTGTTGAAGTAGGAGAAAATTTAAAAATTCATTTGTTTCCTGTCGAAGTTAAAGTTGGACAGAACCATTCGGATGTTATATCTAAGGCAACGTTGCAGGCGGTTAATACGGCAGAAACAATAAATGAGGCGCTGAGGGATGAAAATAAATTTAAATCCGAATATTACCGTAATTTTTTTATGACAATATATTTAGCTAATCTAAAAAAAATGTTTAATAACAAGTTAATAAATGCAGAACTATATAAAAAAATTCAAGATAATGATGATAAGTTATTGAATAATGATTTTATAATTTCAAATGAATTAAACGAATATTATGGCAAGGCTTTCATTGTTTCATTTGGTGATAGAAATGATAGTCGGAGAATTCTTAGAAAGGAATTAGGCGGTAAGAATATAACTGAAATTAAACTTCCTGAGGGTGACGCATACATTTATGCAAGTAAGGGATTAAATGAAATCATCTCAGAAATTAAAAGTGGAAAATTGGGATTTCCGGAAGAAAGCCTTTTAAAAAATATTTTGCATGATGATAGTTATCAAGAAACTATCGATACTGATAAAGGAAAAAATATTATTATAAACAAAGAATTAGATACAGAGTCAGCTTATGAATATTGTGAAAATAAGGATAAAAAAAATTTTGAAGATAACAACGAAATTAAATCTATAAATAGTATAAATGAAAGTCAAAGTCAATATTCGAATATAAATGAACTTTCTGATTTTGAAATAGAATATCCTGAAAATACATTTTCTGAAAAAACTAGAATTAAATTAGGCGTTAAAAAAGGTAGTGTTGATGAAGCTTATTGGGAGTATGGAAATCCAGGGCTTTCAAATAGGCACATGATTATTACGGGTAAGTCTGGGCAGGGGAAGACTTACTTTGTTCAAACATTACTGTATGAGTTGGCTAATAAAAATATTAATAGTTTGGTAGTTGATTATACTGATGGATTTTTGGAAAATCAATTGGATAAAAATTTTGTTAGCAAAATGAGACATGATAATAAAATTCAATTTCACTTAGTTAAAGCGGGGGATAAATTACCTATAAATCCATTTAATCTTCAAGAAATAGATTATGGTGGTGGAACCTTTATTACTGAAGATGTAAATGATATGGCAGACCGAGTATCTCAAATGTTAGATAACGTTTTTGAGTTAGGCACTCAGCAAAGGTATTCATTGAAAACTGCAATAAGTGATGGTTATGCAAGAAACGGTAAATCATTTACCTTTTTACATTTAAAAAATATATTAAGTGACGAAGATGAATTCAAGGATGGGTTAAAAATAGTAGGTAGACTAGATATGTTATTGAGTTCAAATCCTTTCACTTATACTAAAGATTCCAAAAACTGGGAGTCATATTTAAATAAAGATGGAACTATTCATATTTTTCAATTAAAAGGATTTCAACATGATATACAAAAAGTTATTACTGAATTTGTACTTTGGGATTTGTTTAATTATCTTCAAAGTATTGGAAATACAGAAGAAAATCCAATTCCAGTGGTACTTGATGAAATACAAAATTTAAATTTTAAAGATAACTCTCCAACTGTTAAAATTTTAAAAGAAGGAAGAAAATTCGGTTGGTCAGGAATTTTTGCAACTCAATCTATATCAGCTATTAAGGGTGATATCAGTAGTGTCTATAATGCATCTGAGCAAGTTAATTTTTTACCATTGGAAGACCAAGTTAAACTTATTGCGAACACGCTATCTTTAGATAAAGACAGTAATCAACAATATCAATATCTTTTATCTAATTTACAAAAAGGCGAAAGTATTATTAAAGGGCCTATGCTTAATGGTACCAATCAAGTGGTATCACGAATAGAATCTATTAAAATAAGTGGATTTGATGATCGTATAAACTAAGTAAAGTAAATTATGACACACTAGGGTTGTATTAGTATATATTATTGGTATAATAGTACTTACTGAAATAGTGCGACCTTCAAATCGTAGATTTTTTCAGAATCTAATTGAAATGATGGTGATAGTATGCCAGATAATAGTAAAACTCGTGTCGTTGTTGGGATGAGTGGTGGCGTCGATTCATCAGTTGTTGCTTATTTATTAAAGCAACAAGGTTATGATGTAGTTGGTGTCTTCATGAAAAACTGGGACGATACGGACGAAATGGGTGTTTGTACTGCAACAGAAGATTACAAAGATGTTGCTAAAGTAGCAAACAAAATTGGAATTCCTTATTATTCCGTTAATTTTGAAAAAGAATATTGGGATCGCGTATTCACATATTTCTTGGATGAATATAAAAAGGGTCGGACACCAAATCCAGATGTGATGTGTAATAAAGAAATTAAGTTTAAAGCATTTTTCGATTATGCTATGGAACTTGATGCTGATTACATCGCAATGGGACATTATGCACAAGTTGAGCAAGATGCTGACGGTATTATGCATATGTTACGTGGGGATGATAGTAACAAAGATCAGACTTATTTCTTGAGTCAATTATCACAAAAACAAATTCAAAAAGTTATGTTCCCAATTGGAAACATTGAAAAACCAGAAGTTAGAAGAATTGCTGAAGAAGCTGGACTTTCAACTGCTAAGAAAAAAGATTCAACAGGTATTTGTTTTATCGGCGAAAGAAACTTTACAAAGTTCCTTGGTGAATATTTACCAGCACAAACGGGTAATATGATGACTGTTGACGGTGTAAAAATGGGCGAGCATTATGGTCTTATGAATTATACAATTGGTCAACGTAAAGGTCTTGGTATTGGTGGTACGGGTGAAGGTAACGATCCTTGGTTCGTTGTAGGTAAAGATTTAGCAACAAATACATTGATTGTTGGACAAGGTTACCATAATGATTTACTTTATGCCGATTATCTTGAAGCATCAGAGTTAAGTTTTATGGCACCAATCGATCGCTTTGGCAATGATTTCCATATCACTGCTAAGTTTAGATACCGTCAAACTGATGTTGGTGTGACGGTTCATTTAAATGATGACCGTACAGAAGCTACAGTTGAATTTGATGCACCAGTACGTGCTATTACACCTGGACAGGCTGTTGTCTTTTACGATGGCGCAGAATGCTTAGGTAGTGGTATCATTGACGCTGCATTTAAAAAGTCAACTGAGGGATCAAAACAATTACAATATGTTTAAATTGAATTTATAATAGTTAAGGCACAAACAAATATTTTGTTTGTGCCTTTTTATATTTGTGGCATAATATAATAGAGATGAAAAAACGAAGGGGTCTTATTGACTGATGACTAATATATATTTTATTCGACATGGCAAAACAGAATGGAATCTTGAGGGACGATACCAAGGTGCGAATGGAGATTCACCCTTACTTGAACAAAGTTACATAGAAATACAACAATTAATCAAAGCACTTAAATCAATAAAATTTGATGCTATTTATTCAAGTCCTATTAAGCGTGCAAAGGACACAGCAAATTTAATTAATACAGGCCTAAACCAAAATTTGGATGTTATTTTGAATGATAACTTAGAAGAATTTCATTTAGGGAAAATGGAAGGCATGAAGTTTACAGATGTGGCTGTTCAGTATCCTGAGGAACTCGATGCCTTCCGTAATCATCCCGATAAATATGATCCTAAAAATATTAATGGCGAAACATTTCAAGCTTTATTAAAGCGGATGGTTCCAACAATTAAAAAAATTGTTGACCAAAATAAAATAGATGCAAATATTATCATTGTTAGTCATGGTGCGGCGCTTGGTGCCTTGATTCACGATTTATTAGGAGTACCGCTGAAAGACTTCCGTAAACAAGGTGGCTTATCGAATACTAGTACGACTATTTTGGAAACACAAAATGGAACCGAATTTAAATTAGTTAAATGGAATGATACTAGTTATTTGGATAGAATACGCGATGAAAGTGATGTCGTTTAAGGAGTAATAATGGGTAAGAGAGAAGAAAAAGAAGCAGAATCAAAACATATTATTCATCAATTAGTTGAAAAGGTTGAAAAAGAACCTAATAATCAAACGGCTTATTATGAATTAGGTAGTTATTTAACAAAAGTAAAAGACTACCCTCAGGCGGAAGAACTGTATAAAAAAGCTATTGGATATTTTGATGAGAAAAATGAACAAGTTGATTTATTACAATATGGTCTTGGTAACGTGTTTTACGAGGCAGAACTGTATTCTGAAGCAATTCAATCATTTCAAAAAGTAACTAATCAAAAGTTGAAAGAAACAGCTTTTTTAATGTTAGCACAATCATATATGGCTCAAGAGCTGTATCAACAAGCATTAGTATTTGCGATTACGGCTCAAGAAATAAATCCTAAAAATATGGACGCCAACGAATTAATTGGCGATATTTTCTTAGCATTGGGTCAGTTTGAAAATGCTGGTAAATATTATGACTTAGTTCTTAAAATAGATGAAAATAATGCAAAGGCTAATTTTCAACGAGGCTTAGCTAATATGGTTTTAGGAATTGAATTCAATACTTATTTTGATCGTTCAAAAATAGCCAATCAGGCCTATTTTGAGGCACAAAAACAAAGATTAAGTGAAATAGAATCGTTTATAAAATTACGTGATAAATAAAGAGGATGTGAAATAATGGTTGTTCAGAAACTAAATTTATTTAATGATGATCCTCAAAGTGATGAAACACAAGCTTACTTGGTTGGTAAGGTTGCAACCATATTTTTTCAAAGCCAAGATAGTTTTTATAAAGTGATTCTAATTCACAGTATTGAAAGTAATTTGGAATGGCCTGAAGATGAGGTTGTTGTTACTGGTAATTTTGCTGACATTAAAGAGGAATCTACGTACCGCTTCTATGGTCAACAAGTTGAGCATCCCAAATATGGGAAACAATTTCAAACGAGTAATTATCAAAATGAAACACCTACTTCAAAAATGGGGCTTATTACCTATCTATCTGGCTCAGAATTTAAAGGGATTGGGAAAAAGACTGCGGAATCAATTGTTGAAAAGTTAGGAACGAAAACAATTGATAAAATATTAGCAGATGATACTGTACTTGATTCATTAGAATTATCAAACAAGCAGAAAACAACAATATTAGAGACTGTTCGAGTAAATAATGGGATGGAACAAATTATTATTGGATTAAATGGTTTTGGATTTGGTAGTCAATTAGCCGCAACTATTTATCAAACTTATAAAGAAAAAACCCTTGAAATTATTCAAGAAAATCCATATCAACTAGTAAATGATATTGAAAATATTGGCTTTAAAAAGGCAGATCAAATTGCTGGAGAATTAGGATTTGCAGCTGATTCTTCAGGTCGAATACAAGCAGGTATTTTGCAAAGTATCAATGATTTATGTCAACAAGATGGCGATACCTATGCGACTGCAGAGCCGTTGTTGGAAGCATCTTTACGATTATTAGAGAGTAGTCGAAGAGTCAGAATAAACCCTGAGGCAATCTCAAAAGAACTCATTAATTTAGCTAAATCAGGACTCGTTGTCGGTGATGAACAGCGTATTTATTTAAAAAATCTGTATCATGCAGAATACCAAATTGCTGAACATTTAAAAAGATTACTTTCATCGGGGCAAGAAAAAGGTAAGTTAGCAGAAAAAGATATTGATAAAGCAATTCGTAAGATTGAAAAAAAACTTGATATGAATTATGGTGAGTCACAGATTAATGCCATTAGGGCGGCTATGAATTCACAGATATTTTTATTAACAGGTGGCCCAGGAACGGGTAAAACAACCGTTATTAATGGTATCGTGGAGTTATTTGCGGAATTAAATGACTTTTCGCTCGATCTTAGTAGTTATGGAGAAGGACAAACATTTCCTATTCTTTTAGCTGCACCTACTGGGCGAGCAGCAAAAAGAATGACTGAAACGACTGGATTACCTGCCAGTACAATCCATAGACTCTTAGGACTAACTGGAAGAGAATCGAATAATGATGTTGAAACGAAAGATTTAGAAGGTGGCTTATTAATTATCGATGAAATGTCGATGGTTGATACGTATTTATTGAATACATTAATGAATGCAATACCTACAGATATGAAAGTCATTTTTGTAGGTGATAAAGATCAATTGCCTTCTGTTGGTCCTGGGCAAACATTTTATGATTTATTGAAAAGTGACTATCTTGAGCGAAAAGAATTAACGGATATCTATCGTCAAGGTGATGGGTCATCAATAATTTCACTCGCACATTCAATAAAAAAAGGTGAATTACCTGCTGATTTTACACAGAATCAAAAGGATCGTTCATTTTTCGCGAGTCGTGAATTTCAAGTTGAATCAATTATTAAACAGGTTGTTGAACGAGCTAAGAATAAAGGGTTCACTTCAAGTGATATTCAAGTTCTGGCACCAATGTATCGAGGTGCGGCGGGAATTAATCGTTTAAATGAAATGTTACAAAATATTATGAATCCACTTGAAAATAGTAGACAAAAAGAAGTACTTTTTAGAGATCAAAAATTTAGAATTGGTGACAAGGTGTTACATCTTGTTAATAGTCCTGAAAATAATGTTTTTAATGGAGATATAGGTAAGATTGTAGGAATTACATTGGCCAAAGATAGCGAAGATAAGGTAGACGAACTAGTTATTGCTTTTGATCAAACAGAAGTGACTTACAGGCGAAATGAATGGCAAAAAATAACTTTGGCATATTGCACATCTATTCATAAGTCTCAAGGTAGTGAGTTTAAAATGGTTATTTTGCCAATGGTTTCGCAGTATAAGCGAATGCTTAAACGTAATTTACTGTATACCGCAATTACCCGTGCTAGCCAGTTATTGATTTTGCTTGGCGAAGAAAAATCATTTGAAGAATGTGTTGAGAATGAATCAGCCAATAGAAAAACAACGTTATTATTACGAATTGAACAGATTTTTGATGGTGATATTAAAAAAGTTGATGATTCGATTAAAGAGAGCCAACTAGCTAAAAAATCTATTAAAATAGCTCCGCCTGTTCCAACTTTAATTGAAAAATTTATTTTAACTAACGACAATATTATGGATGGTTCAATTGATCCAATGATTGGAATGGAGAATAGCCGACCATAGAAAAAGCCTATATATCTCAATTAAATGAGATATATAGGCTTTTTAGTTAATCCAAAATGGGTATGATAAGACGCTATACTCAATTTCAAAGAAACGGGTTCCTAGGTCTTCACCATCCATTTGACCGTACTCTAAAGAGTCAACGGAAAGTTTAATTTTATCTGATGTAAAATGGTGAACACCTTTTTGGTTAATATGTTTACCAGATTTCAGTAAAATGGCTAGATAGATTAATTTTAGTGCACTAGGTTTTTCAATGATAATTAAGTCTAAATTATTTTTTGTCGGATCTGCCATTGGTAAAATTGGAACACCGCCACCAAAGTAGGGATGATTTGATGTTGTTACAAGAAAGGCATTTTGATAAAATTCTTGATGGCCATTCACCCGGACAGTTATGGGAAATGCAGCTTGTCTTGATAAAGTTCCTAATAGGGCGCTTAAGTAAGTAAGCGATCCTAGATGAAGTTTATTCAATAGTTTCTTTGAACTTGATTGATTTGCGATACTTACTATTTGCGCATCGAAACCTACGCCAACATTATTTATAAAGTATTTTTTTTCATGCCGTGATAATTCGTGCATGACACCTAAGTTTAATAGTTTAGGTGAAGTTGTGTTTAATACTTGTTCAAGAGCTACAAGTGGAGATTTGGGGATACCGACACCTCGAGCAAAATCATTTCCTGATCCTGCAGGAATATAGGCAATTGGGATATCAAATGTGTTCGCATTTTTAACACCATTGATACATTCATTTAAAGTACCGTCGCCGCCAATAACTAGTATAATTTGATTATTGTCTGTTTCGATGGGGTGATAATGTCTGGCGTAATTTTCCGTTAGAAGGGAAGCATGACCAATATAGTCTGTCAGATGGGCCTTAAAATAGACATTTTGAGAAATTAATTTTTTTTCAATAGATTGCCAAATTTGTTTAGCACGACCACTTCCAGCAGACTCATTAACGATAATGAAATATTGATTCATGAACTTCCCTCCTTAATTAATACTAATAATTATAACTAAAATTTAAAAGGATTTAAAGATAAATTTTGATTATATAAAAATAGCTCAATATTCTAATTAGAATATTGAGCTATTTTTGTTAAACGATAACTAACATTGGTAAAATCATTGGTTTACGTTCAGTTTGTTCATATAAGAATTTTTGTAAGTCATCAACGATTGCATCATTAATCATGGCTTCTGTAATTTTATCATTTTTTAATAAGCGACTCATGACACGGAATAAGCGACGACGACCTTGATTAATTAATTCTCCTGATTCGCGCATATAGACAAATCCACGAGATAATAAATCTGGTCCTGCTTGAATTTCATGTTTTTTCATGTCAATCGTTGCAACGACAACAACAAGGCCTTCTTCAGAAAGGACTTGTCGATCATTTAGGACAGCGCTACCGATATCACCAATTCCTGAACCATCGACATAAATATCATCAGCTTCAAAATGACCAGCAATTCGAGCAGAATCACTAGTTAGAGCTAAGACATCACCATTTTCCATAATAAAGCTATTCTCTCTTGGAACGCCAATTTGTTCAGCTAATCCAGTATGAATTTTAAGCATTCTATATTCACCATGGACAGGGACGAAATACTTAGGTTTCATCAAACTGAGCATTAATTTTTGTTCTTCTTGGCCACCATGACCAGAAGTATGAATATTATTTACTTTACCATGGACAACAGTTGCTCCAGCTTCTGAAAGTTCATTAATAACGTGGTTTACACTGATTGTGTTACCAGGAATTGGAGAACTTGAGAAAACAACAGTATCACCAGGTTGAATAGAAACCTGACGATGAGTCCCATTAGCGATACGGCTAAGAGCTGCCATTGGTTCACCTTGTGATCCCGTACATAAAATTAAAATTTCATTTGCGGGTAATGAATTAATATCACGTGCATCAATTAAGGCATCATCTGGAATATTTAAGTATCCTAATTCACGTCCGTTAACAATTGCTGCCTCCATACTACGTCCAAAGACAGCGATTTTACGGCCTTTGGCAACAGCAGCTTCAGCAGCTTGTTGTACTCGGGAAATATTTGAAGCAAAAGTAGCAAAGATAATGCGGCCTTCACCTTTTTCAAAAATTCGTCGAATTGATTTACCAACGAATCTTTCTGATTTTGTAAAATTAGGAATTTCTGCATTTGTACTATCAGATAGTAGACAAAGTACACCATCAGCACCAAGTTGAGCCATTCTTTGAAGGTTGGGCGGCTGATTAGTAACAGGTGTTAGATCAAATTTGTAGTCCCCAGTGACTACAATGTTACCAGATGGCGTTTTGATTGCGACACCTAAAGTATCAGGAATTGAATGAGTTGTTCTAAAGAACGACACACTCGTTTTTCTGAATTTAAGAACAGTATCTTCTTCAATTTCATGCATTTCTGTTGTGGCAAGTAACCCGTGTTCTTCTAATTTTCCTTTGATTAATGCTGAAGCCAATGGTCCAGCATAAATTGGGACATTAATTTGTTTTAATAAATAGGGAATACCACCAATATGATCTTCATGACCATGGGTGATAACTAATGCTTTAATTTTTTGTTGATTGGCAACTAAGTATTGAAAATCAGGAATAACGTAATCAATTCCTAATAACTCATCTTCCGGAAACTTGATTCCTGCATCGACGACGATAATTTCATCTTGAAACTGGATGCCGTACATATTTTTACCAATTTCACCTAATCCGCCGACTGCAAAAACACCAGTCTCGTTATTTTTAACATTTATCTTTTTCATTCAGAAAACTCCGTCATTTTAAATGTAGGGTTTTCCTTTTCATATGCTAAAGCTTTATCTGATAATGTTTCAATGAATTCAATGTTATGTGTTGTTTGGTGACCAACAATACTTTGAGCTTCAATTTCAGAACTTGCTTCAAGGAAAAGTGATTTTGTTTCTTCTCTTTGTGGATTTCTATCTTGTGTTTCTTGATAATAAACTTTAAAAATCATTTGTAAAACTCCTTTAAATTAAATTGATATCATTTTGGTTAAAATGATTTGAAATGGAAATTAGAAACCGAACTGGGGGTTGTCTGCACAACATATAATTTATATTTTATCATATATTATTATTTAAGTATAGAATAGACCGATTTGAATAGACTTATAAAGGATAAAATTTAACAGACATGTTATAATTATGAAAAGTTATCGTATAAGGAAGAGTGGTGTTTTATAAATGTGGTTGGTAGTTAAAATAGTGACTGTAGTGGTTTTAATGATCATCATAATTTTAAATTATAACCGTCTGAAAAGAAATAGACAGATTACTATTCTTAAAAATAAAAGCAAACTTATTACAGATAATGCGGTTGAATTTGCTTTAAATAGACTACATGGTAATGAATATGGTATTAATTCTGAAATACTAAGGGTTACAGAAATTGTTTCAAAGGTTTGGGGTAAGAGGGTCATGGTATTTGAGTATCAATTTCAGATGAAGTCTCCTTCAGAAGAGAATATCGGGAAAATAAGAAACATTTTTTTCAATTTATTTGAAGAATTTGAAATGATGAACCTGGTTAAAAAAAGTGTCGAAGCAAAATCGGCATTTGAAGTAACAGATCTTTGGTATTTAGACGGTATTTTACATTTAGAGGTAGCACATTTGGTTAATGTTGAGACAATTATGTATACTAAAGATTTAAAAAAGGTATAGTTCAAACAGTATGTTTAAAGTGAAATAAAAAGAGTTTCTTCAATAAATTAATTATTGGAGAAACTCTTTAGTTATTTATTCAAGCATAATAGCATCGTTCGGTATAGCAAATGGTTTGTCAGTATTAATATGATCAAAGAATAATATACCATTTAAATGATCAATTTCATGTTGGACTACAATTGCTTCATAATTTTTCAAGCGGATTTTATGTTGTGTACCTTCGATATCAAAGTAACGAAGTGTAATCCGATCAGCTCTTGGCACATATCCAGGGACATCTCTATCAACTGATAAGCAACCTTCACCTTCTGAAAGTGCAGCAACTTGAACTGACTGACTTAAAATAGTAGGATTAATTAACACTTGTTTAAGTGTGGGCTCTTCACCTTCTGGGCCAGGGATTAAGACAGCAGTCATTCGTTTAGAAATTGCTAATTGCGGAGCTGCTAAGCCAACACCTGCGCGTAGATGATATTTTTCAGCTATTTCTTCATTTTGACTATTCTCTAAAAATTCCATTAAATCATGTGCGAGTTGTTTATCATCATCTGAAAGCGGAAAAGTCATTTCGCTTGAACGATTTCGTAAAATTGGATTACCTTCACGAATGATATTTTTCATTGTTATTTTAATCAAAATAGTACCTCCAAATTAATATTCTACGGTACATTGTAGCATAAAATAATCATATCTGTAGGCCATTTGAAAATTAATAGTTATGTTTCATTTCTTTTAGTTTTTAATGGATTGCTGTAAAATGAAACATAGTAATTACTTTCAAGTATATTGAAAGTATTAGTTGAAAATTAATTCAATAATTAAATAAAGTAAAAATAAAGGGAGTTTAACACACTAAATTATGAATAATAAAATTGATTACCCATTAGAAGCACATTGGACTACTGAAGAAATTATCTCTGTCAGTGAATTCTATAAAGCAATAGAATTAGCAAATTCTACAGGTATTGATCGAGAAGAATTGCTTTATAATTATCGTGAGTTTAAAAAAATTGTTCCTTCCAAAATGGAGGAAAAACAAATAGGCAGATCGTACGAAGATGAATCAGGTTTTAGTATTTATCGTACAATGAAATTTGCAAGAGAGAGTACAAGGGACGTTATTAAAATTAACCAATAGGGAGGTTATGATTTGAATATTGATGAGGTTAATTATCAGGTTAAAAGTTGGCTGACAGAGGCACGTGAAAATATTATTCATGCATTTGGAAATCCATTGTCTGTTGAAACAAAAAGTAGTCGAGTTGATCTTGTAACTAATATGGATAAACAGACTGAAAAATTTTTAGTAAACAAAATTCGTACCTTTGATCCGAAAGCCAAAATTTTAGGTGAAGAAGGTTTTGGGGATGATGTAACAAATTTAGATGGTACTGTTTGGATTGTTGATCCAATTGATGGCACAATGAATTTTGTCAAACAGAAAGATCATTTCGCGATTATGATTGGTATTTATGAAAACGGTATTGGAAAATTGGGATTCATTATGGATGTAATGAATAATGTTTTATATTCTGGTGGGCCAGATAGGGGCGTCTTTGCCAACGATAAAAAACTTGAAAAGCCTGAAAATATAGCACTTAAGGATGGCTTGCTAGGTTGTAGCTCACCTATGTTAATGATGGACTATAAGCATTTACAATCAATTGTTCAACATAGTTCAGGTGCTAGGGTTTATGGAAGTGCCGGTATTGAGTTTGTTCACATATTACGTGGACAAGAAATTGGTTATGTTTCTCACTTAAAACCATGGGATTTTGCAGCCGGTAAAATATTGGCGGAAACTCTTGGTATCACCGTGAAAACAATTGACGGGTTAGAGCTCGATATGTTACAATCAGCAGATGTATTAATAGCAACGGAAAACGCACAAGAGGACATTTTAAAACTACTAAATAGTTTTTAGTAGAATCGCGTTGTGGCTGTGACTAACAAGTCGCAGTTTTTTTATGCGATTTATTTATGAAAAAGTATGAAAACTTTTAGTAAGTGTGTTAATTGTCTGCTATAATAGTGAACTGTAGTTATTATTCGTAAAAATATTAAGGCTCCAACGAAAGGAAGAACAAACTTGAAAACAAGAGATGACATTCGTAACATTGCGATTATCGCCCATGTCGATCACGGTAAGACGACATTAGTTAATGAATTATTAAAACAATCAGATACATTGGATGGCCATTCAGAAATTAGTGACCGTGCCATGGATACAAATGATATTGAAAAAGAACGTGGTATTACAATTTTATCAAAAAATACTGCTGTTAGAGTTGGCGACAAACAAATTAACATTTTAGATACACCTGGACATGCCGATTTCGGTGGTGAAGTAGAACGTATCATGAAAATGGTTGATGGTGTTTTACTTGTCGTTGATGCTTTTGAAGGAACAATGCCTCAAACACGTTTTGTTTTGAAAAAAGCTTTAGAACAACAATTAGTACCAATCGTTGTTATTAACAAAATTGATCGTATGGGTGCTCGTCCACAAGAAGTTGTTGATGAAGTTCTTGATTTGTTTATTGAATTAGGTGCTGATGAAGCACAACTTGATTTCCCTGTTATTTATGCTAGTGCATACAATGGTACATCAAGTATGGATCCAGATATCGAAACTCAAAAACATTCTATGGATGACGTTTTTGAAACAATTATAAATACAATTCCTGCACCAGTTGATAACAGTGACGAACCATTACAATTCCAAGTTTCAATGTTGGATTATAATGAATATGTTGGTCGTGTTGGTATTGGTCGTGTGTTCCGTGGAAAAATTGCTGTTGGTGATCAAGTTTCTGTTATTAAACTTGACGGCTCAGTTCAAAACTTCCGTGTTTCAAAACTTTTTGGTTTCTTCGGTTTAGATCGTGTTGAAATTAATGAAGCTAAAGCCGGTGATTTAATTGCAGTTTCAGGGATGGATGACATCTTCGTTGGTGAAACTGTAACACCAAGTGATCATCAAGAAGCATTACCATTAATGCGTATTGATCCACCTACACTACAAATGACATTCAGAACGAATGATTCACCATTTGTTGGACAAGATGGTAAAAACATTACTGCTCGAAAGATGGAAGATCGTCTTAAATTACAATTGCATACTGATGTTTCATTGAAAATTGAAGATACAGATTCTCCAGATGCTTGGGTTGTTTCAGGTCGTGGAGAATTACATTTATCAATCTTAATTGAAACTTTACGTCGCGAAGACTATGAAATTCAAGTTTCACGTCCAGAAGTTATCTACCGTGAATTCGAAGGCAAGATGCAAGAACCATTTGAAAGCGTCCAAATCGATACACCTGATGAATATTCTGGTGGTGTTATTGATACAATGGCTCAACGTAAGGGTGAAATGATTAACATGGAGACCGGTAATAACGGCCAAACTCGTTTAACTTTCTCAGCTCCTACTCGTGGTTTAATTGGATATGATTCACAATTCCTTTCAATGACTCGTGGATACGGTATCTTAAATCATACTTTCTCTGAATACAAACCAGTTATCCGTAACTGGGAACCTGGTCGTCGTAATGGCGCATTAGTTTCTATTAATTCAGGAAAAGCTACAACATATTCAATTATGAGTATTGAAGAACGTGGAACAATTTATGTAACACCTACTACTGATATTTATGAAGGAATGGTTGTTGGACAAAGTAGCCGTGAACGTGATATTTCTGTAAATATTACTAAAGGAAAAGCTATGAGTAATGTTCGTTCTTCTAATAAAGATCAAACAGCCTCAATCAAGAAACCAACTATTCTTACTCTTGAAGAATCATTGGAATTCTTGAACACGGATGAATTATTAGAAATCACACCAAATAATTTACGCTTACGTAAACGTATCTTAGATACAAATATGCGTGAAAAAGCTCAAAAACAACATAAAACAGATTCAAAAAAAGGTTAATTTAAAAAGAGTTGAAAATGATTAAGTTCATTTTCAACTCTTTTTTTTAATCATGATAAATAGTAATATGGTATACTATTAGGAGTCACGAGAGAATAAAATCGATGAAAAACAACATTTCTAAAGAAAATGTGATGGTCACTTTGCAAGAAAATGTAGATAAAATAAATAAATTTATCTGGAAACAGCGAAATACATTTTACTAGCTTGGTTATGTTACATTTTAAGAAGTAGTTGATACTTAATTGTTCGTTTTTCTCGTGAAGTAGATTTTGTGTTGGAGTGTGCTCTGTTTGAAGAAAAAACTGAAAAGAAGCAGATAAAGAATCTTGAAGTAACTTCGAATAGACACTTTAGTACTAAATTTGAAAAAATGAAGAAATAAGTTGGATTAAAAATGCAAATTTTAAAAAGAATAACACAAAAATTACAATATCTTGATTATTTTATTTTTATACCGTATATCATATTATCCGGAATTGGTGTGGTCATGGTTTATTCTGCTAGTTCATATAAGGTTCAAATGGCGGGTGGCGATCCAACGACATATTTAAAAAAACAATTGCTTTTTGCCATTTTAGGATTGCTAGTTGCTTTCCTTATATATTCAATGAAGGTTAATTTTTTTAAAAGTTCTGGATTTATAATATTATTTGGTGCAGTGTCCATTCTGCTACTTTTATACGTAGTACTTAGCGGTAAAACAGTTAATGGTGCAGCAGGATGGATTAACTTTGGCTCTTTTAACATTCAGCCCGCAGAAATCAGCAAGATTTTTTTAGTCTTGTTTATGGCGCAACAAGTTGCATTCCGTGAAAATAAAGAATTAAGTTATGAGGGTAGAAATAAACGTCGTTTTATCTATGCGATTGCAGTAGCCTTACCACTCATTTTAATTTTGGTTGAACCAGATGTGGGTGGGTTTATTATTAATTTTAGTGCAGTATTAATCATTATTTTGGCTAGTGGGTATTCAATTGGAATAACTTCTTTAATTTCTGTTGGTGGCATGGGTACTTTAATGATATTATTATCAAAATTAAAATCTGTTTCTCCAGATTCTGGTGGTCCATTAGCA
The DNA here is from genome assembly GCF_056782075.1 of Dellaglioa sp. CoH-56-MRSF-12. The sequence goes on along the minus strand of NZ_JBXAYD010000004.1, from coordinate 31,626 downwards.
TATATGGCTAAAAGATTTAGTGGATTCAATGATCCGTTTAAATATCAGCAATCAACTGGACAACAGCTGGTAAATTCATATTATGCATTAAGTAATGGTGGTATTTTTGGTGCAGGACTAGGAAATAGCATCCAAAAACGAGGCTATCTACCAGAACCGTATACTGATTTTATATTAGCAATTACAGGTGAAGAACTTGGATTATTGATGGTATTTTTTATTTTAATATTACTTTTCAGTATGATTGGACGAATTATCTTTATTGGTTCTAAAAGTAAAGAAACTTTCCATTCACTTTGTTGTTATGGAATTGCGACGTTTATGACAGTGCAGACTGTATTTAATGTTGGTGGTATATCAGGTGTTTTACCAATAACAGGTGTAACATTTCCATTTCTTAGTTATGGCGGATCAAGTATGCTTATCTTGAGTTTCTGTGTAGGCTTAGTTTTAAATATATCAGCTTTAAGAAAAAAGGAATTACTAAATAATAAATAAAAAGGGGGTCATAATCAAATGCTTGACGAAGAAAATGGGACTAAGTTAGTTATACAAAAAAGACAAGGTGTCATTGTGTTTTTATACCATATGAAGCAAATTAAGCAGTTGAAACGATTCGGTATTATTCAATATATTTCAAAAAAAATGAAATATGTTGTCATTTATATGAATCAAGAAGACCTACCCGAGACGATTAAGAAAATTCAAAATTTAAAATTTGTTAAAAAGACAGAAGTATCGCATCGCCCTGATATTGATATGGACTTTGGGTCTCGAATGGGTGAAAAAGCATTTAAATTAACAGATGAAGATCAAGAAAAATTTAAAAATAAAAGTGAGTAAAGTATATGAGAATAATTTCAGGTGAATATGGCGGAAGAAAATTAAAAGCAGTTCCGGGTATGGCAACAAGACCTACAACGGATAAAGTTAAGGAATCAGTGTTTAATATTATTGGTCCTTATTTTGATGGCGGTAAATCGTTAGATTTATTTGCAGGTAGCGGAGGGTTAAGTATCGAAGCTGTTTCTAGAGGAATCTCGCATGCTTTTCTAATTGATAGACAGTATCAAGCAATTAAAACAATTAATGATAATATTGCTATCACAAAGGAAGAAGATAAGTTTACGGTCTATAAGCAAGATGCCGATAAAGCAATTGGACTATTAAAAGGTAAAGAAACATTTGATCTTGTTTTTTTAGACCCACCTTATAAGACCCAAGAAATAATTGATACGATAAAAAAAATAGATAGCAGCGAGTTGTTAAATAATCAAGCTTTAATTATTTGTGAAACAGATCAATATGCTAACTTACCTGATGATATTTCTGGATTCAGGCTATTTAGGAGACAAAATTATGGAATTACACAGGTAACGATTTATCAAAAGGAGAACTAAAATGAATGCAGTTTTTCCGGGAAGTTTCGATCCATTAACTAATGGACACTTAGATATTATTGTTCGATCAAGCCAAATTTTTGATAAAGTTATTGTCGCAGTTATGACTAATACTAAAAAGAAGTCATTGTTTACAGCTGATGAAAAGGTAGATTTGATTAGTGAAGCTACCTTTTCATTAGCAAATGTAGAAGTAGTTAGTGTTGAATCAGATTTAACGATTAACTTAATGCACCAATTAGATGCTAAAATAATTATTCGTAGTGTTAGAAATAATAGGGATTTTGAATATGAAAAAGATATTGCATTGATGAACAAAGAGTTAGATGAAACAGTGGAAACTGTATTGATGCTTGCTAATCCTAAATACGCACATATTTCCTCAAGTTTAATGAAAGAAATATTTAAATTTGATGGAGATATTTCAAATATGGTACCTAATCATATAAAAGTAGCTATGATTAAAAAATGTCATGAAGTAATTAGTAAGGAAGATTAACTTAAATAAAATGAATCATCATTAAAATACGTGATAATGATTTAAGGAAAAAAACGAATTTCATTTTAAATGAAATTCGTTTTTTTGCGTATTTAAATATAAGAGGGAGGTGGATAAGATGGATCAAATAAAAAAAATTTGAATTGAATATCGAAAAATTATCATTATTTGTGTGGTATCTGTAATAGCATTGACCATTTTTTCAATAGTTACACAACATAAAAGTAGCAAAACAGATGATATGTTAGTTAATAGTATTACTAGTACGTCGTCTAGCTCGGAAAAAAATATATCAAGCCATTTAGAAACCTCAAATGGTGGGAAAATCGTTGTGGATATCAAAGGAAATATAAAAAAACCAGGTATATACACAATGAAAACAGGAATGAGAATTAGTCAGGTAATCGATTTAGCTGAGGGATTTTTATCTAACGCTGATCAGAAACAGATTAATTTAGCTCAAAAAGTAACAGATGAGATGGTTATATATGTTCCGGCAAAAGGGGAAGTAAAAGAAAATAAAGTAGCAGCTACTACTGCCCAAGGATCTTCTGTTATGGATGCAGGGTCTACTACAGGAACTCAGGATAAATCGAATGATGAATCAACGGTTAATTTAAACACCGCAACGAAAGAACAACTGCAAGGGTTGACTGGAATTGGACCAAAAAAAGCAGAACAAATTTTACAATATAGAGAAGAACATCAATCGTTTAAAACTACGGATGAATTAAAAGAAGTTGGCGGCATCGGTGATAAAACATATGAAAGTCTAAAGGACTCATTAGCGGTCTAACTTTTTTTAAAGATTTATTTTTGATATACTATAAAAAAATGAAAGAAGGAAATACCTAAATGCCTGATAATAGAATTCCTTGGGATCAATATTTTATGACGCAAGCTGCATTACTATCATTAAGAAGTACATGTGAAAGATTATCTGTTGGTGCGATACTTGTTAGAGATAAACGGATTATTGCAGGCGGATATAACGGCGCTGTTTCAGGGGATGTACATTGTATAGATGAAGGTTGCTACCTTGTAGACGGACATTGTGTACGAACGATTCATGCAGAAATGAATGCAGTTTTACAGTGTGCAAAGTTTGGCTCAGCGACAGATAATTCAGAAATTTATGTGACAGATTTTCCTTGTTTACAGTGTACAAAAATGCTACTTCAATCCGGCGTGAAAAAAATATATTATTTACGTAATTATCATAATGATGATTATGCCATATCACTATTAGAAAGAAATAATGTTATTTTTGAGCAAGTAAAAGTTGATAAAAATTATATTGAAGAAATTGTTCTGAATAAAATATTTTCAGAATAAAATCAGTTGAAGCAGTTGATCTATTTTTTGCGACGTTAGTTATTGGAATAACAAGTTTATATGTTGTAAATTACAATCCTATTTGGATTATTTTCGCTATCGTTATTTTTATACGAATTATTACGTTAAAACGTTCGATAACTTTTTATATTTGTTGTGTCTGTATTTTAATTTTTGGTATTTATTTTTACAGTAATGCGAAGGAAAGCCAGAAGCAAGTTGTAGTTGAAAAAGAGGTACAAAATGTTAATGTGAAAATTTACCCTGATGATTATTCAATCAATGGTGATTTGGTTAGTTTTGATGGACAAATAATTTCTAATTCACAAAAAATTCGAGGATTTTATAACTGTAAGTCACAAAATGAACTCAATAAGATTAAACATAATAAACACACTAAAATTATAAACGTTGATGCTAAGCTACAAAAAATTAAATCAGCGACAAATGAAAACGAGTTTGATTATCAAAGTTTTATGCGAACTAAATCAATTTACAATAGTATGACTATTATAAAAGTTAATAATAGTGAAAAAAATGTCATGAATTTATCGCTTGAATCCGTGATAAGTAAGTTACATGAATTACGAGCAGAATTAAAAAGTTATTTTAATTCTTTATCCAATCCGTTAGATAAATTTTTGAATGCTTTGGTAATTGGTGATAAGACTCAGGAATTCAATCAGGATTTAGCCTCTATAAGACAATTAGGATTAATTCATTTATTCTGTTTATCGGGTTTACATGTATATTATTTTGTGATGTTAATAAGAACGTTAGGAAATAGACTATTAATCCCACGTGAGACAGTAGCCAAAGGATTACTTTTTTTACTTCCATGCTATTTAGTTATTGCAGGGGAATCTAGTAGTTTACGACGTGCAATTTTTATGTGTATGGTTCAACTTATTTGTGAACTAATTGATAAACCTGTCCAAGGGATTACGGTTTGGTGTTTCGCTTTGTTAATAGGATTGGTGATTGAACCACAAGTACTGTTCACATTTGGCGGTCAGTTGAGCTATCTAATGTCATTACTACTAATCTTTATGGAGAATAAAGGTACTTTTGAATCAGGTATTTGGCTAAACTTATTTAGTTTGCCATTTATTTTTTTCAACGTTTATCAGTGGAATGTTCTATCAATTGTACTTAGTATTTTTATTATTCCTATTTTTGAATTCTTAATCCTACCAATTGTAATTTTTGGAGGAATGGTTGGGATTCATTTTAAGGTTGTTATGGATGGGATAAATACTGTATTAAAAACGTTTATTTATTTTTTTGATGAACTAGCACGTTTACCATTAACGATAACGTTTGGTAAACCCAGTTTAAATATGTGCATGCTATTTTTCATGTGCACCTTAACATGTTTTTTACATCCTTCGTGTATTAAAAGATGGGCAATATTAGTTAGTTTCTATGTTATGGTATTTCTATGGATCCATTTTCCAATTCGGCAAGAAGTCGTTTTTTTTGACATTGGTCAAGGGGATTCAACATTGATAAGAAAGCCGTTTAATAGGCAAATTACATTAGTAGATACAGGCGGTAAAGTTCATTTTAAGATGGATAGCTGGCGAACTAGAAAGGAGTATCAAACTTCTGGTGAAAAAATTATTACTAATTATTTATTAAGCAAAGGAATCAGTCATATAGACTATTTATATTTGACGCATCAAGATGCAGATCATATAGGTAATTTTCCGTCTATATTAACCAAAATAGACGTCGATAGAATGATTGTTCCATCTGGAATGGAACAACTGCCACAATTCATTAAAAAAATAGAATCTACTCGACCGCCTAAAATGGTGATACCTATGACAGATAATAGTAAAAAACAGGATGCTGAATTGATGATTCTACATCCTTTTAATCAAGGTATAGGAAAAAACGAAGATTCTCTTGTTTTATTTGGAACAATCGGGAAATATAGCTATCTTATTACTGGCGATTTGGACCGAGCTGGTGAAAAAAAGGTTATTCAAAAATATCCCAATTTACAAATATCAATTCTTAAAACAGGTCATCATGGCAGTAAAACTGCGACTGATCCAATATTTATTGATCAAATAAAACCGAAGTTAGCGGTGATTTCTGCTGGTAAGAATAATAGATATGGCCACCCACATCAAGAAACATTAGATACTTTGAAAAAATATCGAATACCGTTTGTTAGTACAGCAGAGCATGGTATGATAAGAATCAGCAAGTTTCAAAATTATAAAGAAAAATTAGAAGTTTTTAACAATGAAAAGAGCTGATAAATATGAATTCACAGGCAATAATTTCAACGTTATCTCTTGAAAATGTGAAGCCAGTAAATCTTGTCTTAGGTAATGAGACTTATTTAATGGAAGATGTAAAAAAAGCATTTACTGAGTTGATACCTGAAGAAGAGAGAACGATGAATTTAGGTAAATATGATATGGAGGAGGTTCCGTTGGCTAAAGCATTAGATGATGCGATGTCTGTTCCTTTTTTTGGTGATAAGCGCTTAATTTTTATTCAAAATCCTTTTTTTCTAACGTCAGACACTAAAAAAAGAAAAATTGAACACGATATTGATGGTCTTTTATCTTATTTAGCTCATCCGGAACCAACAAGTATTGTAGTTATATTTGCGCCTTATAAAGAATTAGATGGTCGTAAAAAGATTAGTAAGATGCTTAAAAAATTTAGTCTAGTTATTGATAATCAACCGTTAAATGAGCGTGCAACGCGACAGTTTATAGCCCAAGAGATGGCTAACAAATCATTTGAAATAGATGAAAACGCTTTGGAATTATTTCTAGAAAGAACCAATACAGAATTATCAACAATCATGAATGAATTGCCAAAGTTATTTTTGTATAATTTTGAAACCCACCGAATTACATTATCATCTGTTGAAAATTTAGTTTCTAAAACTTTAGAACAAAATATATTTGATTTAGTAGATGTTGTTATTTCAAATAATATTGAAAAATCAGTAACGTTGTATCATGATTTAATTTTACAAAATGAAGAGCCAATTAAGATAAATGCAATATTATTGGGACAATTTAGATTATTATTACAAGTGAAAATTTTGCAAGATAAAGGTTACTCACAAGGAGATTTAGCTAGTGTTTTAAAAGTGCATCCTTATCGAATTAAGTTGGCACTTCAAAAGATAAAGAAATTTAATAGAAGTGATTTGAGGAAAATTTATTTAGCGTTAATTGATTTAGAAAAAGCAATGAAGACGACACAACAAGATCAAGAAGGATTATTCTCATTATTTATGCTTCAAATTAATCGTATAGATGTATAAAATAAAAAATACCCAGTAGATTATTAATCTACTGGGTATTTTTCTGAAAACTTATTTAGCGTAACGAGCAGCCATACGAGACTTATCACGAGCAGCTTTGTTTTCTTTGATCAAACCTTTAGAATGTGCTTTGTCGATTGCAGTAATAGCAGCTTTGTATAAAGCATCTACATTATCGGCACCAGCAGTCTTAGCTTGTTCAAACTTCTTTACAGCAGTACGCATTGTGCTTAATTGAGCAGCATTTTTAACGTTTGCTTTTTCATTCGTTTTTACACGTTTAATTGCAGATTGAATAATTGGCATTTAAGTCACCTCCACTTATCATGATCACCTTATTGGTTCTCAACAAATATTTCAACAACCATTATTATACCTAACCAAATTAGTTAATGCAATGAAAACTTGTAAAGGATTTTTACTTGATAGTAATAATTAGATAAGAGAAGTTATAAAAAACTTGCAATATACTCTAAATTTTAGTAAGGTTAGATTTGTTCCAAGTAACCTTTAACTTAGTTTGTTGACGTCTCACCGACGACTTACTCGGTTTTAGGCATTTAGATTCAGAAAGGTGGGAAACACTAATGGCAATTACAAATGAAAAGAAAACAGAAATTATGAACGAATATGCTCGTCAAGAAGGCGATACAGGTTCTGCTGAAGTACAAATCGCTGTACTTACTGCAGATATCGTTGAATTGAATGCACATATCGGCGTTCATAAAAAAGATTTCGCTTCACAACGTGGTTTGATGAAGAAAATCGGACATCGTCGTAACCTTTTAGCATATTTACGTAACAAAGATATTCAACGTTACCGTGAATTGATCCAACGCTTAGGTCTTCGTCGTTAAAACTAAAAGCAAAACTCTTAATAAGAGTTTTGCTTTTTTTATTTTTAAAATTTAAGATATGTCTACTATAAGTGAGTTAAATGTAAAACGTTCATAAATTTTATGGTATAATTGAGATTCAAATAAAGAAAAAGAAGGTTTTTTTCAATGGACGGATATAGAGTTGCGGTTGTCGGTGCTACAGGCGCTGTTGGAACACGAATGATTCAAATGCTAGAAGAAACAAGTTTACCCATCAATAGTATTAAATATTTGGCATCTAAACGTTCTGCAGGACAAGTATTAAAATTTAAAGGTCAGGATGTTATCGTAGAAGAAACAACATCTGATTCTTTTGAGAATGTTGATTTGGCTCTATTTTCTGCTGGCGGTAGTGTATCTAAAAAGTTTGCACCTGAAGCAATTAAACGTGGTGCAGTTGTTGTAGACAACACTAGTGCGTTTAGAATGGATCCTGATGTCCCACTAGTAGTTCCTGAAGTTAATGAACAGGCACTTTATGAACACAAAGGACTAATTGCTAACCCAAATTGTTCAACTATCCAAATGGTAGTTGCACTAGAACCAATTCGTAAAAATTACGGTTTAAAGAAGGTTGTTGTTACAACAATGCAAGCTGTTAGTGGTGCTGGAAACTTAGCTATTCAAGAATTAAAAGATGAAACACAAGCTTATCTTGATGGCGAAGAGATGGAAGCAAAGATTTTACCAGCTTCTGGTGATAAAAAGCATTATCCAATTGCATTTAATCCACTACCACAAATTGATGTTTTTGAAGACACAGGTTATACACATGAAGAATGGAAAATGATTCATGAAACGAAGAAAATAATGTCTAATCAAGATATTCAAGTTACTGCAACATGTGTACGTGTACCAGTTGTTGTTAGCCATTCGGAATCTGTTTGGTTTGAAGTTGAAAGTCATGATGCTTCTGTTAAACAAATTCAAAATATTCTTGCAGATGCACCCGGTGTGGTTTTACAAGATAATCCGGAACAACAGATATATCCACAAGCAATTAATGCCACTGGTAAGAAAGATACATTTGTTGGTCGTGTTAGAGCTGATTTAGAACAGGATAATGCCTTCCAATTATGGGTCGTTTCGGATAATTTGTTAAAAGGTGCTGCATGGAATTCAGTTCAAATTGCTGAAAAATTGCATGAATTAGATTTATTAAGAGTTCCAAAGTAAAAAGAAAGGAGTGAATTAAGCGAATGTTTGAAAATGTAGATATAATGACAGCTATGGTCACACCATTTAATGATCAGAATCAAGTGGATGAAGATCGCTTAATTAAATTAATTGAACATTTAATTTTAACAGGTTCAAAAGGTATCCTGGTTAATGGTACTACGGGCGAATCGCCTACGTTGAATCATTCTGAAAAATTAAATTTGATTAAAAAAACAGTGGCAATAGTTAATGGTAGAGTTCCAATTATGGCTGGTACAGGATCAAATAATACTATGGAGACAATTGATTTTACCAATGAGGTAGCCGCTATTACTGGTGTGGACGCAGCTTTAGTTGTTGTGCCATACTATAATAAGCCTAATCAAAAAGGTATGATTGCTCATTTTGAAGCAGTTGCAAATGCTTCGAAATTGCCTATTTTCATTTATAATATTCCGGGTCGTACAGGCGTAACTATGACTGTTGAAACAATTGTTAAGTTATCTAATAATAATCATATTATTGGTATTAAAGATTGTACAGGTAGTGAAAATTTAAGTCGTATTGTTGAACAAACGCCAGATGATTTCTTGGTGTATACTGGTGAAGATACGGATAGTTTGACTGCAAAAATCTTAGGAGCAAGTGGTGTTATTTCTGTTGCAAGCCATATATTTGGTATTGAAATGACTAAAATGTATCAAGCTGTACAAGATGGAAATATTAAGCTTGCAGGAGATATTCAAAGAGAGTTGACGCCAAAAATGGCTGCACTTTTTTCTCTTCCATCTCCTGGACCAGCTAAAGCAGCTTTAAATTACAAGGGTATCTTAGTAGGTGGGTGTCGTTTACCAATAGAGGCATTAACTGACAATGAAATAAATCAACTAGTGAAAATACTAAAAATATAAAATATGTAAGAGGTGAAGTAATGAGTAAAGTTAAAATAATTCCACTTGGTGGCGTTCGAGAAAATGGTAAAAATATGTATGTCGTTGAAGTGGATGATGATCTATTTATTTTTGATTCTGGATTAATGTATCCAGAAAATGGCTTATTAGGGATTGATATTGTAATTCCTGATTTTAGTTATTTGAGAGAAAATAAAGAACGAATTGTAGGTGTTTTCTTAACACATGGGCATGCAGATGCAATTGGTGCATTACCATACTTTGTGAGTGAATTTGATGTGCCTGTTTTTGGATCAGAATTAACAATTGCATTAGCAAAAATTAATATTGAAAATGATCCTAAGGCAAGTAAATTTTCTGATTTTCACGTTGTTAATGATCAGACTGAGATTGATTTTGGTAAAACGACAATTTCATTCTTTAAAACGACCCATTCAATTCCTGAATCATTAGGAATCGTTTTAGGTACTGATGAAGGGCAGATTGTTTATACAGGTGATTTTAAGTTCGATCAAGCTGCGGCACCAGTTTACCAAACAGATTTTGGACGTTTAGCTGAGATTGGTAAGAATGGTGTTTTAGCGTTATTAAGTGATTCAGCTAATGCTGAGAACCCATTCCCAACAGTCAATGAAAGTGCAATTGACGAATACATTAATGAAACATTTGAATATCAAAAAGGTCGTATTATTGTTGCCTGTGTGGCATCAAATATATTACGAGTACAACAGATACTAAATGCTGCAAAGGAAAGTCATCGAAAGGTTATATTAACAGGACACGATGTTGAAAAAATCGTTAAAACAGCTATGGATTTGAAGAAATTAGTTCTTCCTGATGAAAATTTAATTGTTCCAATGAGTGATATTAGCAAATATGACGATGATCAACTAATTATATTGGAAACAGGTAAAATGGGTGAACCTTTAAAATCATTACAGCGAATGGCTTTAAATCAACATTCAACTGTTAATATTCATGAAGGAGATCTTGTTTTCATTACGACAACAACGTCAAAAGCTATGGAAACTAATGTGGCAAAGACAAGAGATCTCATTTACCGAGCAGGAGCTGATGTGAAAGCAATTTCTGATGAATTAAATTCTTCAGGTCATGCTGGTCAAAATGATTTACAACTAATGATCAATTTAATGAAACCAAAATACCTGGTTCCAATTCAAGGTGAATATCGATTACTTGCGGCACATGCTGATTTAGCACATACATTAGGAATGCCATATGATCATATCTTTATTACTGGTAAGGGTGATGTTTTAAGTTATTCTGAAGGAAAAATGAATTTAGGATCGCAAGTTGAAGCAGGAAATACCATGATTGATGGTATTGGTGTTGGTGATATTGGAAATATTGTACTGAGAGATCGTAAAATACTTTCTGAAGATGGTATTTTTATTGCAGTCGTCACAATTGATCGTAAAAAGAAAAAAATCATAAACAAGCCTAAAATTACATCAAGAGGATTTGTTTATACAAAAACGAGCCTTGATTTAATTGAAAAGAGTGCTGAAATTGTGTCAGAAACAGTACAAGATAATTTGAACAATAAAGAATTTGATTGGGGACATTTAAAACAAGATGTTCGTGAAAAAATGAGTCATTTCCTATATGAACAAACAAAACGACGTCCAGTTATTTTACCTGTTATTATGGAAATTAATCAGTATCATAGAAAATCAACAAAGTCTAAAGAAGTTAAACCGGCGGAAACAAAAAATAACGAAAAATAATCAAAAAGGGATAACACAAATGTTGTTATCCCTTTTTTTAGAATAAATAGAGGATATTATGGCAGAAATTATTCCGTTTCCCGACCAAGAGAAACAAAATTATCAGTTAGCAAAAAAGGCTGTAAGTGACAAAAATTATCAACTAGCATCACAATTATTCACAAAAAATTATGATGGTCATCGTAGTTTTAAAAATAATAAATTATTGGTTAATTCTCTAGTTTTGGATGCTCAATTTCAAGAAGCGTTAATTATCGCTGACGAATTTTATAGCGATTACTTAAAACGTGGGGATCAATTTGCAGTTTATTTAAATATACTGTTAAAAAACAATAAATTTATTCGAGCTTGGCAATTGGTTAAAGAGCAACCTTTTGCCACATCACTAGTTTTGGATGCTGAAAATGAATGCCGTGAAAAATTCGATAAACAACTTAGACAAAATGAACGTCAATTTGCACACTTAGGTTCAGTGGACTTTTTTGGACAGCAACAAATTGTTCAAAGTGGACTGGTACTACCTAAAAATGAATTCTTAGATGCTTGTCAAAAAATATTTATGGATAAAGACGTACATCCAATTATAAAATCAAGTCTATTGCAAGAGGTACAAAAGATACCTAATAATATTGAAATAATAAACTATTTATGGGTTGATGGAACTCAGAAAAAAATTGACGTAAAAAAATTAGTTGCAAATGAAAATGAACCTGTATTACTGACAATTAATCAATTAACAAAAAATGATGAGGGAACTATTGATGTACAAATGAATAATTCTTTAAATCATATGTTAAATTTAAAATTGGGGATGATTTATCCTTTTGCAAGTGATTTTTTGGGTATTGAGAAAGAATGGATTGAATTAGTAAAAAGTGAGTTAGGTATGGAATCCACTTTTAAAAGGACTGAAAATTTAACGTATATGGTTGAATTAAATGCATTACTTTCGAAAGAATTAACTGAAATTATGAATTAATGATTAGGTAAAGCTAGCCGTTTACAGTAATCTATGATATTCTAATAAAGAATCCAAAATTTCACTTAGATTTAGTTGTATGAGCGTAGATTTAACCAGGTTATTTTAAGACGAGATAAAAAGTTTCAGTATTCTTTAAATAGGTATTTACAAAACTCTAAACAGTCTATATAATATTTTAAGGATTCTTCTTTATTTGATGATAATGTATTTTGTTATTAAATAAAGAAGTAGTATAATAAAAACAAAGAATCATCAGGGTTAGATTTTCTAAAACTGTTTTATTCTTACAAAAACACTAGGAGGCTCTTATTCATGGCAAAAGAACATTACGAACGAACAAAACCCCATGTTAATATTGGTACTATTGGACATGTCGATCATGGGAAGACAACTTTAACAGCTGCAATTAGTAAAGTATTATCAGACAACGGTTTCGGTGAAGCAGCAGATTTCGCTTCAATCGATGCTGCACCTGAAGAACGTGAACGTGGTATTACTATCAATACTGCCCATGTTGAATACGAAACAGCTGCACGTCATTACGCACATATCGATGCTCCAGGACATGCTGATTACGTTAAAAACATGATCACTGGTGCTGCACAAATGGATGGTGCTATCTTAGTTGTAGCCGCAACTGATGGCCCTATGCCTCAAACACGTGAACATATCTTACTTGCTCGCCAAGTTGGTGTTGATTACCTTATCGTGTTCTTAAACAAAACTGATTTGGTTGATGATGAAGAATTATTAGACCTTGTAGAAATGGAAGTTCGTGAATTATTAAGCGAATATGATTTCCCAGGCGATGATATTCCTGTTATCCGTGGTTCAGCTCTTAAAGCCCTTGAAGGCGATCCAGAAGCTGTAAAACAAGTTGAATTATTAATGGATACTGTTGATTCATACATCCCAACACCAGTTCGTCCTACAGACCAACCATTCTTAATGCCAGTTGAAGATGTATTTACAATTACTGGTCGTGGAACTGTTGCTTCAGGTCGTATCGATCGTGGTACAGTTAAAGTCGGAGACGATATTGAAATTGTTGGTTTACATGAAGATGTTCTTAAAACAACAGTTACAGGTATCGAAATGTTCCGTAAAACACTTGACGAAGGTGAAGCCGGCGATAACGTTGGTGCTTTACTCCGTGGTGTTGATCGCGAACAAATCGAACGTGGACAAGTTCTTGCACAACCTGGTTCAATCAAAACTCACAAATTATTCAAAGGCGAAGTTTATATCCTTTCTAAGGAAGAAGGTGGACGTCATACTCCATTCTTCTCAAACTACCGTCCTCAATTCTTCTTCCATACAACTGATGTTACTGGTGTTATTGAATTACCAGAAGGTGTAGAAATGGTTATGCCTGGTGATAACGTTACATTTACAGTATCATTAATCGCCCCAGTTGCTATTGAAAAAGGTCTTAAATTTACTGTTCGTGAAGGTGGCCGTACTGTTGGTGCCGGAGTCGTTTCAGAAATTGATGATTAATTTTTAATTAATTAAAAAAAGAAATTCGGAAAGCTTTTGCTTTTCGAATTTTTTTTTATAACCATTTACAATCTAGTAATGATACGGTAAAATAGACAAGTATATAAATAGTACGAATATAAAATTTTTGTTCTACCGGAGGGAAAACAATGTCAGCAAAATTTGAAAAAACAGGTAAAAACAATGGAGAAATAACATTCGAAATTGAAACTGATAAAATTAAAGAAGGATTGGAAAAAGCTTTCTTAAAAGTTAAGAAAGATTTAACTGTTCCTGGATTCCGTAAAGGAAAAGTTTCACGTCAAGTATTTAACAGAATGTATGGTGAAGAATCATTATACGAAGATGCTTTAAACATTCTATTGCCAGAAGCATACGAAAAGGCACTTGAAGAAGTTAAAGTATCACCCGTTGATCAACCTGATATTAACATTGATAGTTTAGAAAAAGATTCTACATGGGTCCTTAAAGCTAAAGTTACACTTCAACCAGAAGTTGAATTAGGTGACTATAAAGGATTAACTGTTCCTAAACAATCACGTCGAGTAACTAAAAAAGACGTAGAAGATAGTTTAGAAGCAAAACGTCAACAACAAGCTGAACTTGTACTTAAAGAAGACGAAGCAGCTATTTCTGGCGACACTGTTATCATTGATTTTGAAGGTAAAGTTGATGGCGTTGCATTTGATGGTGGAAAATCAGAAAATTATACTCTTGAATTAGGTTCAAATTCATTTATTCCTGGATTTGAAGACCAATTGGTAGGACATAAAGCTGGAGAGGATGTTGACGTAAAAGTTACATTCCCTGAAGATTACCAAGCTGAAGACTTACGTGGTAAAGAAGCAGTATTTGCTGTTAAAGTTCATGAAGTCAAAGGCAAAGAACTTCCAGAAATGGATGATGAATTTGCTAAAGATGTTGATGAAGAAGTTAATACGCTTGAAGAATTACAAGCAAAAACAAAAGATCAAATTAAAGAAACAAAAGAAGCTGCAGCTAAGGAAGCAATTCAAGATGCAGCAATTGAATTAGCAGTTGATAATGCTAAAGTTGATGAAATTCCTAATTCAATGATTGAAGAAGATGTTCATCGCCAAATGGATCAATACCTTGCAAATATGCAACAACAAGGAATTGACACAAAGATGTACTTCCAATTAACAGGAACAAGTGAAGACGATTTACACAAACAATTTGAAGAAGGCGCAGAACGTCGTGTTAAAACAAATCTTGTGTTAGAAGCTATCGTTGCCGCTGAAAAAATTGAACCTTCTGAAGAAGAAGTTTCATCTGAAATATCAAACTTAGCAGAACAATATGGTATGGAAGAAGAAGCAGTTCGTTCTGCTCTTTCAGACGATATGGTAAAACATGATATTGCTATCAAGAAAGTTGTTGACGAGTTAGCTGACTCAGCAGTTGAAGAAGCAAAAATGAAAAAATAAATAATTAATCGGATATTTTGATTAATCATTTTGAATGAATGAGATTGAAGCGAGTTTATTAGCTTCAATCTTTTTTGTTAAATACATTTGAACGTAAATATTCGCGAAATATTGCTTTATTTGGTACTATAGGTATGCATAAAGTAAAAGATGAGAAGAAAAATACGAGGTGGTAAAATGTTCGAAAATACTGAAGAAGGCGGACCCGTAAATTGTTCTTTTTGCGGTAAGTCACAAGATCAAGTAATGAAAATCGTTGCTGGACCTGGTGTTTATATTTGTAATGAATGTGTTGATTTATGTAAGGAAATTATCGACGAGGAATTCAGGGAACAAATGGATTCTGAACCATTACTTGTATTAAAACCACAAGCAATTATGAATAAATTGAATGATTATGTAATTGGGCAAGATCAATCTAAAAAAACGTTGTCAGTTGCGGTTTATAATCATTATAAACGAGTTAATCATATGCTTGAAGTTGACGAAGATAATGACGAAACAGAATTACAAAAAAGTAATATTTGTTTAGTTGGTCCTACGGGATCAGGTAAGACATATTTAGCACAAAGTTTAGCTAAAATTTTAAACGTACCATTTGCTATTGCAGATGCCACTACTTTAACTGAGGCTGGATATGTTGGTGAAGATGTTGAAAATATCCTTTTAAAATTATTGCAAAGTGCAGATTATGATGTTGCAAAAGCTGAAAAAGGAATTATCTACATTGATGAAATCGATAAAATTGCTAAGAAGAGTGAGAATGTTTCAATCACACGTGATGTATCAGGTGAGGGTGTTCAACAGGCACTTTTAAAGATTCTTGAAGGTACTATTGCAAGTGTTCCGCCTCAAGGTGGACGTAAACACCCACAACAAGAATTAATTCAAATAGATACTAAGAATATTTTATTTATTGTTGGTGGGGCATTTGCTGGAATTGAAACAATGGTCAAAAATCGATTAGGCGATAAAACGATTGGTTTCGGTGCTGAATCCAATTCTGAAACTATTGATGAACAAAATAGTGTTATGCAACAAATTATTCCAGAAGATTTATTAAAATTTGGATTAATTCCTGAATTTGTTGGTCGTTTACCAATTATGACAGCTTTAGAAGAATTAAAAGAAGAAGATTTAGTTCGAATTTTAACGGAACCTAAAAATGCATTGGTTAAACAATATACAAAACTTGTTGAATTAGATGGTGTGACGCTTGAATTCGAACCTGAGGCATTGTCACGAGTTGCCGAACTTGCTATTAAGCGAGATACTGGGGCACGAGGTTTGCGATCTATTATTGAAGAAACAATGCGTGATGTTATGTTTGATATTCCAAGCCAAGAAGACATCGAGCGCGTAATTATCACTAAAGCAACAGTTGATCAAACTGATGGTCCTGTAATAATTAAAGGGAGCAAGAAAGCAGCATCTTAAAGTCTTGTTAGAGTATAGTCATTTAAAGACTGTCAAATATAGTGAGTACACTCTAAAAAAAAGACATAGTAATGAATATAAATGTAGTATAATGAATTTAAGGTTAATAATTTTAATAAATAATAAAGGGTGGACGTCATGAATAAAACAATAAAAAAAGCGATTTTGTTCGGATTTTCTGGGGTATTGTTGGGTGGACTTGGGTTATTCAATAAGTCTGTTGAAGCTAAGGCTCCTGCAAATAATATTGGGTACAGTGTTCAAAGTATTCAATCTGATAAACAAGTTAAAGCTAGTTTGAAACAATCATACTTTGATTTGAAATTGGATGCTAAGGAAAAAGAAACGATTTCAGTTAAAATCTTTAATTCATCAGACAAAGCATTAAAAATTCGTAATGCTGTTTATACAGCATCTACAAATGATAATGGTCAGCTTGAATATGCAAAAGAATTAGCAAAAAAGAATATTGATAAATCAATGAAATATCCTTTAGCTTCACTTACTAAGTTAGATTCAGGTAGTGTCGTAACAGTTCCTGCTAAAGGAAGTAAAATCGTTAAGGCTACAATTACTATGCCAAAAGATAGTTTCAACGGTGTTTTGTTAGGTAGCTGGTATTTTGAAAAAGTTGATAATTCAACTAAAGAAACAAGTAATAAAAAAGGGATTTCAATTTCAAATGCATATTCATATGCAATTGGAATTAAAATTTTAGAGAAGAAGACGGTTGAACCAAATATGAATTTATTATCAGTTAAAGCTGGTATGAGAAACTATCGTAAAGGTGTATTCCCTGTATTCCAAAACGATAAAGCCGTAATTATTCCTAAATTAACAATTAAATCTGAAATTATGAAAAAGGGTTCAACAGATGTTTTAGAAAATACAACATTAAAGAACCTATCAATGGCTCCTAATTCAAATTTCAAATTCCCAATGCTTTATGACAAGGGTCAATTAGAAGCTGGAGACTACACATTAAAGGCTGTAGCAACAAGTGGTAAAAACACTTGGAAATTCAATAAAAACTTCACAATTACAAATGATGATGCAAGTAAGTACAACAAAGATGCTATTGGAGATCCACAAAAAGCAACAAATCCGCTATGGTATGTTGCTTTAGGTCTTGGTCTCGCAATCCTAGTGATACTAATCTTTTTCCTTATTAAAAGATATGTTGATAAGAAAAAAGCTGATAAGTAAGTATTTAATATTATTATTTATTTTATTTTTCAGTATGCTCGTGACACTTAAAAGTGTGTCTGCAGACATAACGTATGGGTACAGTACGTTACCTAATACGGTTAACAAATATGTTAAGAAAAATAATTCAGAATTTGCAATTTATTCTGATAGTAATAATAGAGAATCACCTTATTTGCAAATAATCGCAACTGATGGATTGACACCATCATGGCAATTGAAAGGTAGGCTACAATATAAGTCAAACGATATTGTACATGTTGACTTATTTCGGCCAAAGTTACAGTCTGGATTAAAGAATATGCCAAGAACTTATGGTGATCTAATTTCTGGAGATTCAACTAATATAACAGCAAATGCTAAAGATAGTAGTGGGGAATATTTATTTTATTGGCCCAATACTTTAATTCAGATTTTGACAACGCATGTGGTAACATATTCGGAAGTACAAATAATTTGGATTATCCAAACGGCAGCAACAAAATAAAAGCTTTACAACATCGAATTATTTAATTCATGTTGTAAAGCTTTTTGATTCAGATTAAGTTACATTAACACATTTTTATATGGTAAAATGGTTTGAGTATTGAAAGGAAGGTGTTTAATATGGATGTTCATAATGTTGAACTTGTTATGAGTGCCGTTGCACCAGCACAGTATCCAACAGATGGTATTCCTGAGATTGCACTGTCAGGACGTTCTAATGTTGGAAAATCATCATTAATAAATACGTTAATAAATCGTAAAAGTTATGCGAGAACTTCTAGTCAGCCTGGAAAAACGCAAACATTGAACTTTTATAACGTGGAACAAAAATTATTTTTCGTAGATGTTCCAGGATATGGATATGCAAAAGTGTCAAAAACAGAACGTGCAAAGTGGGGACAAATGATTGAAACCTATTTAGCAGAACGTACTTCTTTAAGAGGGGTCATTTCATTAGTTGATGCTCGACATGAGCCAACAAAATTAGATGTTCAAATGGTTGATTTTCTTCACTATTACGATATTCCTGTATTGGTTGTTGCGACAAAGAGCGACAAAATTTCTCGTGGTAAGTGGAATCAACATGAGAGTATCATAAGACGTTCATTGTCTTTGACACCTGAAGATGATTTTGTTTTATTTTCGGCTCAAGACAAATCTGGAAAAGAAGAGATTTGGCAATGGATTGAAAGTCATACAGAACTAGGAGAAAAAAATGGAATTTAATGAATATCAAGAAGCAGCAAATCGCACATTATATGGAACTGAACAAGTTTTAACAAATTGTGCATTAGGTGTTGCGGCTGAAGGTGGACAATTAGTTGATTTAATTAAAGATTATACTTTTAAAGGTCGAGAATTAGATAAAGTGAAATTAACTAAAGAAATGGGAGATGTACTTTGGTATTTATCCCAAATTGCTGAATGGGCCGATATTGAATTTGATGATGTTGCAAGAGATAATATTTTAAAATTAAATAAACGTTACCCAGATGGATTTAAAAAATAAAAAAATTCAGATAAGTTTATAACTTATCTGAATTTTTTTATTTTTTAGGTTTCGATTCTTTAACATCAGAACTAGGCTTCTCTTCCGTTTCTGAAGACTTAAGTTCAACTTTAGCAGGATCTTTAGGGTCAAGTGCAAATTTATCAAATAAACTTTCCAAGTTATCTTGGCGTTGGATTTTTAAGCTCATAATTGTAGCCTCCTTATGTAAATATAGAATAACAGTTTATTAAAATGAATACAAGACAACTGATTAATGCATAAAAAGCGCTTTAAATAACTTTTATATGTATAAAGTCATTTATTATATGTATTTAATTGCATAAAAAATCTTTGTAGCATATAATCGATTTATTCACTAATAAGAGAAATTAAAAAAGAGGAGTAAATTGATGCAAATAAATAAAAAATGGTTTATAGGTATATTAATCGCATTTTTCATGATGTTAGTTGGTAGTAATCAAGTAAGTGCTGCAACTGGTAACTCTTTACAGAATGTTAAGGATAAGGGAACGTTAGTACTTGGAACAAGTCCAGATTATCCACCCTATGAATTTCAAACAACAGTTAATGGCGATGATAAAATCGTTGGATTTGATATTTCAATTGCACAAAAAATTGCTAAAGACATTGGAGTTAAGTTAGTAATTAAGAAAATGGATTTTGACTCATTACTTGTTGGCTTAGAAACTAATAAAATTGATATGGTTATTTCAGGTATGAATCCGTCGGATGATCGTAAAAAAAGTATTGATTTTTCAGATGTTTATTACAATGGAAAACAAATGATGTTGGTTAATAAGACTGATGAAGATAAATATAAGACTTTAAATGATTTTTCTGGGCTATCAGTTGGGGCTCAAACTGGATCGCTTCAATATACAATGAGTAAAGAACAAATAAAAAATGTGAATATTAAAGGGTTGGCTAAAGTAACCGATTTAATTTTAGCGCTTAAAAGTGGTAAGGTAGCGGGTGTTGCCATGGAAGAACCAACTGCTAAAGCATACGCACAAAATGATAGTTCATTAGCAGTTGTTAATCCTGGATTTATCTCAGCGCCTGATGCAAGGGGAGCTGCAGCCGGATTTGCAAAGAATTCCGATACTTTGGTGGCAGCTGTAAATAAGTCTATTAAAGAAATTAAAAAGAAAAATTTAATAAATACGACATATTTACCTGAGGCTAGTAATTATTTAACAAAAAATACATCGGATAACACAATGATTCACTATTGGAAATATTTTGCCAAAGGAATTGGTTATACTTTATTAATAACGGCGGTTTCAGTTATTGTTGGTGTTATATTAGGAACGTTGCTAGCACTCATGCGTTTGGGCAAAAATAAAGTGATTAAAGTAATTGCAGTATCCTACATTGAATTTGTTCGTGGAACGCCTCTAATGATTCAAGTGATGTTTGTGTACTTCGGTATTGGAATGTTAGTAAATATTCCAGCGCTAATTGCAGGTATTATTGCTGTATCGCTTAATTCAGGCGCATATATAGCTGAAGTAATACGATCGGGAATCTCTTCTGTTGATGATGGACAAATGGAAGCAGCAAGAAGTTTGGGGCTTTCACAGAAAGAGACGTATCAGTCTGTTATTATTCCACAAGCACTAAAAAATATTTGGCCAGCTCTGGGAAATGAATTTATAACATTAATAAAAGAAAGTTCAATTGTTTCTATTATTGGTGTGACTGATTTAATTTATCAGATGAAAATGGTTCAATCAGCTACTTATAAAGGTATTGCGCCTATCTTTGTTGCAATGTTAATTTACTTTGTTTTAACATTTAGCTTATCTAAATTATTAAATTACTTTGAAGGGAAGATGAAGCATGTCTAAAATTATTGAAGTTAATAAATTAAGAAAATCCTTTGGAAAAAATGATGTTTTAAAAGATATTTCTGAATCAGTTGATAAAGGACAGGTTATCTGTGTGATTGGACCATCAGGATCTGGTAAAAGTACCTTTTTACGTTGTCTGAATCTACTTGAAGTTCCTACATCAGGGGATATTTTATTCGAAGGTGAAAATTTAACAAGTTTAAATGAAAAAGACTTAAATCAATTGAGAGAAAAAATGGGGATGGTTTTTCAAGGTTTTAATTTGTTTCCAAATATGAATGTAATTGAGAATATAAAATTGGCTCCCATGAAAGTTAAAAATATATCAGATAAAGAGTCAGCTGATATAGCTACCAATTTATTAGAAAAAGTTGGATTAGCAGATAAGGCACTACAATATCCAGATAGTTTATCTGGTGGTCAAAAGCAACGAGTTGCGATTGCCAGAGCATTAGCCATGGATCCAGAAGTACTCTTATTCGATGAGCCAACTTCAGCATTAGATCCTGAAATGGTCGGAGAAGTACTTAAAGTTATGAAAACGTTGGCTAGTGACGGAATGACGATGGTAGTTGTGACACATGAAATGGGTTTTGCTAGAGAAGTAGCAGATCAAATTTGGTTCATGGATCAAGGATATATTCAAGAAAAAGGACGTCCAGAAGATGTTTTTGATCATCCGACGTCAGAACGTGCGCAAGATTTTTTATCAAAGATATTGTAAAAAAATAGATTTCAGATAGACTCCCGTCTATTTGGAATCTATTTTCTTTATTCAAACGCTTGTTCGGGGTATAATTAAAGCATATATTAACGTAAAGAAGGTGCCTCGATTGGCTTCAGAGCATATCGAAAATAAATTAGCATTATTACCAGCATTACCAGGATGCTATATCATGAAAAATTTAAATAGTCAGATTATTTATGTTGGGAAAGCAAAAAATTTAAAAAATCGGGTGCGTTCTTACTTCAAAAGTGCGCATGATGGAAAAACAGCTAAATTGGTTTCTCAAATTGTTGATTTTGAAACAATTATTACATCCACTGATAAAGAAGCATTTCTGTTGGAAATTACTTTAATTCAAAAACATCAGCCGTATTATAATATAAAATTAAAGAAAGGTACTGGATATCCATATATTAAAATTACAAATGAAAAAGACCCAATGATGCAAATCGTTAGTCAGGTTAATAAGGACGGTGGATTTTATTTTGGTCCTTATCCAAATGTTTATGCAGCTCAGGAAACATTGCAGTTTTTACAAAAAGTTTATCCTTTAAGAAGATGCAATGGATTTCAGAAGCGACCATGTTTGTATTATCATATGGGGCAATGTTTAGGCTCTTGTTTTAAAGAAGTTCCGCATGAAAAATATGAGGCTCAAATAAAAAAAATCAAATCATTTTTAAATGGTAATGTGATTGTAGCAAAACAAAAACTAAAAAAAGAAATGAGTAAGGCAGCGGATGAAATGTTATTTGAACGTGCCGCTGAATTACGTGATCAAATTCATTTTATTGAAGTTACTGTTGAAAAACAAAAAATCATTTCAAATGATAATACACCTAGAGATTTGTTTAATTTCTATCTGGATAAAGGTTGGTTGTCAATTCAAGTTTTCTTTATTAGGCAAGCACGATTAATGAAGCGAGAAAAAAGACTTTTTCCAATTGTAACAACGGCTGAAGAAGAAATGGCAACTTTTATCCTTCAGTTTTATAATCGAAAAAATAATGTGTTACCAAAAGAAATATTAGTTCCAGCAGGAATTGATACAGATATCTTATCTGATATCTTACAAGTACCAATTCGGACACCACAACGTGGGCAAAAAAGTGAACTTTTAAAATTAGCTAAAAAAAATGCTCGCTTAGTTCTTGAAGAAAAATTCAGATTACTAGAATTAGATGGGCGCAAAACAACTGGTGCCATGAAAGAAATTACAGACGCTATGGGGATTCCAGAAGGTCATCGAATAGAATCTTTTGATCACTCACATATACAAGGGACTGATCTGGTATCAGCCATGGTTAGTTTTATTGATGGTAAACCTGAGAAGAGCGAATATCGCAAATATAAGTTGAATACAGTTGATCATGCGGATGAAGCAGCAAGTACACGTGAAGTTGTTCGCCGACGTTATACACGTCTTTTGAAGGAAGGTAAGCCTATGCCAGATTTAATTTTAATGGATGGTGCTGAAATACAAATAGAAGCTGCAAAAGACGTTTTAAGTAATGAATTAGATTTAATGATTCCAGTAGCGGGGATGGTTAAAAATAACAAGCATAAAACATCTGATTTAATGTTTGGTGATGCTGATCAAAGACTATCATTGGATCCAAAGAGTGAAGGGTTTTACCTTTTACAAAGGATTCAAGATGAAGTCCATCGATTTGCCATTACCTTTCATCGTCAAGTTCATTCAAAGAACTCACTTAGTTCTCGTTTAGATTCTATCCAGGGTGTTGGGCCAAAAACCAAAACGAAATTGTTAAAAGAATTTGGGTCGATGAAACATATTAAAGACGCTTCAATGGAAGAGTTACAAGGATTAGGTATTTCAAAGACAGTCGCACAAACAATAAAATTATCATTATAAATTTACAAAAGGAGTCCTTAATGACAGAGATTTATGTCATTAAGGACTCCTTTTTATTTTAAAATAAAGAAGAGCTATCAGGTATTATCCTGATAGCTCTTCAAAGTTAAACGAATTATTTCTTATTTTCTTTTGCAACTGGACGCCAGATACCGAGGATAATCCCTGCAACTGCAGCACCAATTAAAACAGAAAGTAAGTAGAACGTTTTATTTGTAGCTAAGGCAATTACCCAAAGACCACCATGAGGTGCAGGAACAGAGACGTTCCAGAATTGACTTAAACCACCACCGATTGCAGCACCAATTACACTTGATGTAATGACGTGTAATGGATCTGCTGCTGCGTAAGGAATAGCACCTTCAGTAATAAATGAAATACCAAGAATGTAGTTTGACAAACCGGCTTTTCTTTCATCTTCAGAAAATTTATTTTTCCAGAATGTTGATGCAATAGCTATTGCAAGTGGAGGAATCATACCACCAACCATAACAGCAGCCATCATTTTACCATCACCAGTAGAAGTGAAGACACCAATTGAGAATGTATAAGCTGCTTTGTTAAATGGACCACCCATATCGATAGCCATCATAGCAGCAAGAATTGTACCGATTAAGACGGCATTGGCTGTTCCCATATGAGTTAAGAAATCTGACAAGACATGATTAATTTGTGCGAAGATAGGATTAACCATAAAGAACATAATCGCGCCGACAATTAATAAGGATAAAATAGGGTAGATTAGGATAGGTTTCATCCCATCTAGTGATTTTGGTAAGTTTTTAAAGAGTTTTTTAAGACCGACAATAACATAACCGGCAATAAAACCAGCTGCTAAACCACCTAAGAAACCAGAAACAGATTCAGTTTTAATAACATTTGCGGCAGCAAAGTTAGCCATGTAACCACCAACAATACCAGGCATAAGGGCAGGACGATCACCAATACTCATAGCAATAAAACCGGCTAAGATAGGTACTAAGAAAGCAAATGCATAATTACCAATTCCATTTAAGAAGATAAAAGTTTGTGAACTTGAGCCACCGGGAACGTATTGTTCAACGATGAATGAGAGTGCCATTAAGATACCGCCACCAACAACAAATGGTAACATGTGTGATACACCGTTCATTAAGTTCTTATAAATTTCATTCCAAACACTACCAGAGGTTTCTTCATCATTTTCAGCAGCGTCGGTTCCTTTAGCATGATAAATAGGTGCTTTTCCGTTTACTGCGGCAGTAATCAATTCTTCGGCTTTTTTAATACCATCGGTAACAGGACGGTTAATTAAAGGTTTGCCATCGAAACGATCCATAGCAACTTTTTTATCAGCGGCGACAATGACACCAGACGCACGTTTAATTTCTTCGTCAGTTAAACGATGCTTAATACCTTCTGAGCCATTTGTTTCAACTTTAATGTCAACGCCCATCTCTTCAGCTTGTTTGATGAGGGCAGCTTCAGCCATATAAGTATGAGCGATACCAGTAGGGCAGGCTGTTACAGCGACCACGTATGGATTACCTGATGGTTTAACATCAGTGTTTTTAGCAGCAAGTTGTGCAGCAGCTTCTTTTGCTTCTTTTTCATTTTCAGCGGCAGTGAAGGCAGCTTGAACCTCATCTGGAGTTGTGACTGTTTTTAATTTATCAACTAAATCGGGATTAATTAATAGACTTGATAAAGCAGCTAATGCTTGTAAATGGGCATCGTTTGCACCTTCAGGAGCAGCAATCATGAAAAATAAAAATGTAGGTTGACCATCAAGTGAATCATAGTCAAGTCCTGCTTTACTTTTAGCAAATAGGACAGTAGCACGTTTAACAGCTTTATTTTTTGCATGTGGCATGGCAATACCTTCACCGATACCAGTAGTTGATTGTGCTTCACGTTTTAGAATGTCTTGTTTGTAAAGTTCCTCATCATCAATCACGCCAGCCTCAAAGTATTTATGTACCATTTCATCAATTGCTTCGGCTTTTGTTGTTGCTTGAAGATCCATAATCATGACATCTTTAAGTAATAATTCATTTAAGTCCATAGTGTAAAACTCCTTTTATAATAGTTAGATTTTCTTAATATCAATTTGTGGTAAAATTTCGTTAATTTTTTCAATAGTTGCAATATCTTCAGAAAATGCAGTTGCGGAGCCACAAGCTAGTCCATATTTAAAACTTTCAATAGGATCATTAGTTTTTGCAAAGGTACCTGTAAAACCAGCAATCATTGAATCGCCAGCACCAACTGAATTAATAACAGTCCCTTTAGGCGCATTACTTTGGTAAACAGCATCTTTAGTAATCAATAGGCCGCCATCGCCAGCCATTGAAATTAAAACATGTTGTGCACCTAATTCTAATAATTTTTGACCATATTTCACAATATCGTTGATACCGTTTAAAGTAACATTGAATAATTCGGCTAATTCATGGTGATTTGGTTTCACGACGAGAGGTTTTTCACTAATTGTTTTCAATAGTGCTTCACCAGTTGTATCAATAACAAATTGTGCGCCTTTAGAACGAATTACTTTAATTAATTCATAATAAAAATCTTGAGATAGGTTAGGAACTAAACTACCAGCTAAAATGACAGTATCATCAGACGTCAATGTTTCAAATTGCTCATTGAATAGTTTAAGTTCATCATCTGATATTAGAGGACCCTTACCATTTATTTCGGTTTCTTGGTCAGCTTTTATTTTAATATTAATTCTAGAATCAGCTTTTATTTTTGTAAATTGAGTATCTAGGTGATTAGCTATCATAGCTGACTTAATAAATTCACCTGTGAATCCACCAATAAAACCAAGTGCTTTATTAGGTTGATTCAATTCATTTAAAATTCGGGAAACGTTTATACCTTTACCACCTGGTAATTTTGTATCATAATCCATCCGATTAACTTCGCCAAGCGTTAACTTATCTAGTTGAACGATGTAATCAATAGAAGGATTTAAAGTTACTGTGTAAATCATTGTTGTACCTCCAAAATTTTTGTTTGTGTTTTATAATTTTCAGAATCAGTTACCGGCAATTTATCAGTGATAATTGTAGCCTGATTAAGATCTGCAACTTTAATGAATGAAACTTGGTTAAATTTTGATTTGTCGGCTAAAACATAAGTTTGTCGACTTTGATGAATTGCGGCCAGTTTAACTGCGGCTTCTTCAGGATCTGGTGTGCTAAATCCAAATTTATTGTTAATTGAATTAATACCGAGAAAGACTAAATCAAATTGAAGGTTCTTGATTGATTTAATACTATCAGCTCCCACAATAGCCTTTGTATTAGCTTTAACTTGACCACCGATGACGATTGTTCTAATATCATTTTCAGAAAGAGAAAGTGCATGATTAACACCGTTTGTAACAACAGTTAGATTGTTAACTAACTTAAGATAGGGAATCATTGCGAAAGTTGTACTACCAGCATCAAGAAAAATCACATTATTAGGTTTGATTAAATTTGCAGCAGCTTTAGCAACTGCTATTTTATTTGGCGTATTTAATGAAAATTTTTCTTCTAAATTTGCTTCAACTTTTAATGATTGGATGCTTTGTGCACCACCATGAACTCTTACTAATTCACCATCAGTTTCAAGCTGCTGTAAATCGCGTCGAACAGTTGATTCTGAGACATTTAATTTATGACAAATATCTTGTAACTTAATATAACCATGTTTGTCAATTTCAGAAATAATATATTGGCACCTTTCAATTGTAAGCACTTTCTCAACTCCTTATAAATAAAATACCACCAAAAACATTCAAAATCAACCAAAAACATTCAAAAATACCAAAAAAATTTGAAATATGAGAAATTGGCTTGAATTTTTAAAAGAGTTAAGTAAATACATAGACAAATGACTTTTTCTTCTTTAAAATAGTAAGTTAGTAGTCAACGGAAAGAATAGGTGATCGTATGTTTATAGATCAAGTTACAATTGAAATAAAAGCAGGTAAAGGTGGCGACGGGATGGTAGCGTTCCGTCGAGAAAAATATGTACCTAATGGTGGACCAGCCGGTGGTGATGGTGGCCGTGGTGGTAGTATTGTATTTGAAGTAGATGAAGGATTAAGAACTTTAATGGATTTTAGATACAGTAAACATTTTAGAGCTGAATCTGGTGAAAAAGGAATGATTAAAGGGATGCACGGACATGGTGCACCTGATAAAAGAGTTCAAGTACCAGAAGGAACAACAATTAAAGATGCTGAAACAGGAGCAGTAATCGCTGATCTCGTTCATAAAGGAGATTATGCTGTTGTTGCCAAGGGTGGTCGAGGTGGTCGTGGCAATATTAGATTTGCTAGTCCTAAAAATCCAGCTCCAGAAATTTCTGAAAATGGTGAACCTGGAGTAGAACGTAAAATTCAACTTGAATTAAAAGTTTTAGCTGATGTTGGGTTAGTTGGATTTCCATCTGTCGGTAAGTCAACGCTTCTTTCAGTTGTGACAAGTGCCAAACCTAAAATTGCAGATTATCATTTTACAACGTTATCACCTAATTTAGGGATGGTTCGTTTAGATGATAACCGTGATTTTGTTATTGCTGATTTACCCGGATTGATTGAAGGGGCTTCAGTTGGCGTTGGATTAGGAATTCAATTTTTACGTCATATTGAGCGGACACGTGTTATTCTTCATTTAGTTGATATGAATCCTGAAGAAGGTCGTGATCCGTTTGACGACTATCTTAAGATTAATAAAGAATTAAAAAATTATGACCCTGAATTACTTGAACGTCCGCAATTAATTGTGGCAAGTAAGATGGATATGCCAGGGGCTGCAGAACAGTTAGAAGCATTTAAAAAACAATTGGCAGAAGATTCTACAGTGGAAGAAACACCTCGTGTATTTTCTACTTCTTCTATTACTCGTGAGGGACTACAAACCTTAATGAATGTAGCTGGTGATTTATTGGAAGAAACACCAATGTTCCCAGCACTAAACTTGAAAGAACAAGAAGCACAACAAAAAATCTATGATTTCGAAAAAGAACAAGAAAAATCTGCACCTGATTTTGTTATTAATAGGGATGAAGATTTAACTTGGGTTCTTTCTGGAGAAAAATTAGAACGTCTATACCAAATGACAAATATGGACCGAGACGAAAGTTTGATGCGTTTTGCACGTCAACTTCGTGGTATGGGTGTCGATGATGCTTTACGTGAACGTGGTGCTAAAAGTGGGGATATAGTGAGAATTGATAAATTCTCATTTGAGTTCGTTGAATAATTCGGAATATTAATAATTTACGGTTACGCTATCAGCAAATAAAAGGGTAATTTATATAAGATAAGAGGAGAACGGAACAAGATGGATAAGAAAAAAAGATTAAAAAAAGCCAGATATATTACTGGCTTTGATGGCGTGAGGACATTGGCTGTTATTGGGGTTATCCTTTATCACCTCGTGCCATCTAGTCTACAAGGTGGATACTTAGGTGTACCGATATTTTTTGTTGTATCGGGTTACTTGATTACTGATTTACTTAATCAGGAATGGGAACAAAATAAAAAAATTGATGTTCTAGGCTTTTATATTCGACGGGTTCGACGACTTTATCCAGCGTTATTGACGATGTTGATTGCAACTATTGCCTATATAACACTATTTCAAAGAGAGTTATTGAAAAATATTCAAGAAATTTTCGCATCAAATTTGTTATATGTTTATAATTGGTTTCAAGTTTTGCACAAAGAATCATATTTTGATCATTTCGGGACGCCATCACCATTTACGCATCTTTGGTCGCTATCAATTGAAGGTCAGTACTATTTTTTCTGGCCTATTATAGTGGCGTTGCTAATTGTGTTTTTAAAACGAAAAGAACGGATTTTTAATCTTATCTTTATCTTAGCTTTTATTTCCGCATTAGCGATGGCCTTCTTGTATAAAGCAGGATCTGATCCAAGTCGTGTCTATTATGGAACGGATACAAGAATGTTTTCAATTTTATTGGGGTCAGCACTTTCATTTATTTGGCCAAGCAGTTCTTTAAAAAAGGAAATTTCAAAAAAAGGCCGATTTGTTTTAGATGCGTTAGGTATAGTATCGCTCATAACAATTATTAGTTTGTTTTTGACTATGTCAGATCAAAGTTCGCTTGTTTATCGTGGAGGGATGTTTTTCTTTTCAGTTTTAGTTATGATTTTTGTAGCTACAATTGCACATCCTGGAGCGGATATGAACAAAATTATGACAAATCCTGTTTTTACTTGGGTTGGTAAGAGAAGTTATGGCATTTACCTATATCAATTTCCAATAATGGTATTCTATGAGTCAAAGATTCAGAGTATAGGTGATCATCCATGGCTAAACGCGCTAATTGAAATATCTATCATTTTATTAGTGAGTGATTTGTCATATCGATTCTTAGAAAGACCTCTACAAAGATTTAATTATAAACAAACATTTACATTTATTAAAGAAACCTTTACAAAGGATATTAAAAAAACTCGTCAAAAATTTTCTATTATTGTGGGTGCATTAATAATTGGTATAGCGTTGTTTGGAA
Organism: Dellaglioa sp. CoH-56-MRSF-12; assembly: GCF_056782075.1. The sequence goes on along the minus strand of NZ_JBXAYD010000004.1, from coordinate 1,344 downwards.
TAATTAACGGACCAAGTCTTTCAATTACTGGAGTGAATGCTTTACAGAATACTATTAGTGAGAATGCTAAAGTAGCTGATAAAAAGAATGCTGACGCATTAAAAAAACCGAGCTCGTCTAGTTCTAAGAAAAAACAATCAAGTAGCAAAAGTGCTTCTAAAACTAGTTCTTCAAAAGTAGTTGCTGAAAAACAAAGCCCAACATCATTAACAAAGGCTGAGACAAAAAAAGCCTCAAGCGTATATGCAACGGCAATTGGTGATTCTGTATTGGCAGATGGAGAAAACATATTACAAGATGATTTCCCACATATGTATGTTGATGCAAAAGTCGGTCGTCAGGTATATACAGCTGCTGATGATATTAGGTTGTTGGCTAAGCAAGGTAAACTTCAAGATAACGTTGTTATTGGTTTAGGGACAAATAGTCCATTTACAACCGATCAGTTTGACGATATTATGAGTGCAGTTGGTTCGGGGAAACAAGTTTACTGGATTAATGTACATGTCCCAACAAGGCGTTGGGAAGGTACCGTTAATAGCATGTTGGAGACACAAAAGAAAAAATATTCAAATTTGCATATAATTGATTGGTATTCATATAGTAAGGATCATACAGAGTGGTTTTATGATGATAATGTTCATCCAGATCCCGATGGTTCAAAGTATTATGCAACGTATATTGCAAGACAATTAATTAAAAATATGTAAAATACTTAAGAAGCCCTACAAACTATGGTTTGTAGGGCTTCTTATTTTTGGGTCTGCGTCAAATAGTGTTGGTGAGACGATAAACGTCTAATTTAATTAAGGGAAATCCAAAAGGATTTCCTTTTTTTAGTTATGAATTAATAAAATTCTTTCAAATAGATGATGCCAGTTTCTGAAACCGTAACAGCTACGTTTAAGTGTTTTAATTTTTCGGTTAAGTCCCTCTATAGGGCCATTTGAATATGGTGAAGATAAACTATTTTTAATATAATGCTGATTCTTTTTAAAAGTGGTTATTACAGTATCCATTTCACTGTTATTAGGTTGATAGTCTTCTAATAACTGAGTTAAATTAGAAGTGTCGGCTTTATTGATAGCTAATAAAATATCTTGATATGTTTCATAGACTTTTTTGAAGTTAGAACTTTGTTCTAATCCTAAATCAACAACATTCTGTTGCGTCATATATTCTTTCGTACTAAAAAAATAAACAGATTTTGAACTTTCTAGTTCTGTTTCTTGTTTGTGAAAAAGGCGCCACTGAGTTTTTAAAGCTTTGTAATAATCCCTTTATGGTTGTCAGATGAAATAATATAATTTCATCCGATAATCATGGAGGGATTTTTGTATGTCC